>JAFVEJ010000136.1 GCA_017476085.1 Alphaproteobacteria bacterium | reverse complement strand
GCTTTCCGCCCGGATGACGCAGTTTATATTCGTCTTTGGAAAAGTTATGCAGCTGAAGCAGCGCTATTGCCAACGCATCGCCCAAAGCCATCATCAATGTCGTCGATGTCGTCGGCGCCAATCCGAACGGGCAGGCCTCCTGAATCGGCGGCAAACATAAAACGATATCGGACTGACGGCCCAATGTGCTGTCGCGTCGTCCCGTCATACCGATCAGCTTGATGTTAAACCGGCGGCAGAAAGCGATAATATCACTCAATTCGGGCGCTTCTCCGGAATTGGACAGCGCGACAACGATATCTTCCGGTTCGATCATTCCCAAATCGCCATGGCTGGCTTCTCCCGGATGAACAAAATAAGCCGTCGTCCCCAAAGACGCCAGAGAAGCGGAGATTTTTCTGCCGACATGTCCGCTTTTGCCCATTCCCGTAACAATAACCCGTCCTTTTGCCGCATTGATTGTTTGAACAGCCTGAACAAAAGATTCGTCCAGACTGTCAGAGAGCTTTTTCAAAGATTCGCTTTCCAAATCCAATGTATGGTGAGCGCTTTTTAAAATTTCATCGGAAGTCAGCATAAAAAAAATCCCGTTTGTTAATGAGTGAATATCGTTTCGCAGTTAAATCCGGCAACATCCATTTTGCCGATATGCGGTAAAAAGTCAAAGCATGCCTGCGCATACGGCATACGGCCTTCGCGTTCAAGCAGCGCGTCCAGCTTTTCTTTCAGCGAATGCAGATATAAAACATCGTTTGCCGCATACTTCAATTGTTCTTCACTTAACTTTTCCGCGCCCCAATCCGAACATTGCTGTTCTTTTTCCAATTCGATCCCCAGCAAAGACAGGCAGAGCGCTTTCAAACTGTGAGACGGCGCGTTCGTCCGCGCGATTTTGGAAGCGATTTTCGTACAATAAACAGGCGCGCATAAAACACCCAAATACAAATATAATGCGGCAACGTCGAAACGGGCATACTGAAAAATTTTCAATACGGACGAATCTGTCAGCAAAGCCTTTAAATTCGGAGCATCATATTGCCCTTTTCTGAATCGGACGATATGACAATTTCCCTGACTGTCACCCAACTGTACCAGGCACAAACGATCGCGATGCAGTTCCAATCCCATCGTTTCCGTATCAACGGCAACGCTGCCCGAAAAATGCACGGAAGAAGGCAGATCGTCTTCGTAAAAATAAATCTGCGTCATGCTGTCTCCTTTATTCAAAAAGAAAGGGGCTTACCGCCCCTTTGCCTTTCAGAACTTGTCTTGGTGCCCAAAATAGGACTCGAACCTACACACCCCTACGAGTACTAGCACCTGAAGCTAGCGCGTCTACCAATTCCGCCATTTGGGCAAAACAAGCTACAGCGTTTTTTTATTACTAAAGAAGACTCCCGTCAACAAAAAAAATCAAAAAAGATAAAAAAGAAGCCCGCCGAGCAAAATACGATAGACGGCGAAAACCGCAAAAGAAGATGTCTTCAGCCAACGCATCAAAAAACCGATCGCCGCTACGCCGCCGGCGAAAGAAATCAATATTCCAAGGATTACAAGTCCCCCTTCGGGATTTGTACCGGCCGGTTCCGTCAAAATTTCAAAAGCGCCCAAACATCCCGCGGCGCCGATCGTAGGAATAGCCAACAGCATTGAAAATCTGGCGGCCTCTTCACGGCGTATTCCCAAAAAACGAGCCATTGTCATCGTAATTCCCGATCGACTGACCCCGGGAATCAAAGCCAATACCTGCGCAAATCCTATAAAAAAAGCATCTTTAAGACTCATCTCTTCTATTGTTTTGTCGTTTTTGTTTTTCTTATCCGCCAAATATAACAAAATCCCGAAAACAATCGCCGTTGAAGCGATCAAGCGAACGTTTCTGAAATGCGTTTCGATATAAGAATGGCAGAAAAAACCGATAATAAAAACCGGCACACAGGCAATCCCCAGTTTTAACGCGAAGCGCACACGCGTTGAATTAAAGTTTCTTTTAACCGCATCGCCGCAACTTTTGACAAGTTCAACAACATCCTGATGAAAATAAATCAGAACGGAAAACAATGTCCCGACATGCAAAGCGATATCCATCGCCATTCCCTGATCCGGCCAGTGAAACAAACGCGGCACTAATATCAAATGACCGGAAGAACTGACCGGCAAAAATTCCGTCACGCTTTGCAATAAAGCCAAAACCACAGTTTGCAGCATAAAAAAAATCCTTAACATATTCATTAAACGATTTTGCTACTGTGAAGTTTTTTTTCAAAATTTACAAGTGATAAACTAATTCCTGATAAGAATAAACGGAATATATTTTTCGGGAACGCATAAAATGTATATATTGTACCATCATCCGGCCGATCCTTTTTCCCGCAAGGTTCGCCTTATGTTGGCGGAAAAGGGATTGGAGTTTACGGCAAAAACGGAAGAGCCATGGAAAGAACGGCCCGATTTTCTGGCCGTGAATCCCGCCGGCGACATTCCCGTATTGGAAGAACCGGACGGTCATATCGTATGCGGTCACCGTCCTGTTTGCGAATATATTGATGAAATCACATCGCGTCCTTTATTCGGGGC
>JAFVEJ010000135.1 GCA_017476085.1 Alphaproteobacteria bacterium | reverse complement strand
TCTTTAATTTTCTTTTTGTCATCCATAATAAAGAATTGTTCGTTCAAAACAATCTCTTCATGGAATTTACGGATACGACCGATCATCATCTTTTCAATGACTTCGGCAGGCTTCGTTTTGCCGGTTTTAGCCTGTTCTTCTTTAATCTGATCTTCGACGACTTTCTTTTCGCGAGCTTCCATATCCGCCGGAACATCGGCGACATTCAAGCAAACCGGAGCGGCAGCGGCGACATGCATCGCCAGATTTTTCGCCAACTTTTCCAAAGCGGCTTTATCGCCCGTCGATTCCAAAGCGACCAACGTACCGATCTTGCCCAAACCGTCGGCAATCGCGCCGTGCATATAACCGACAACGACACCATCATTCACGGCAACTTTCGCACAGCGGCGCAAATTCATGTTTTCACCGATCTTCGCGATCAAGTCCGTCAAAGCCCCCTGAACATCTTTTCCGTCGGCAAAAGCGGTTGTTTTCAAAGCTTCAACATCTCCATTGCCCTTCAAAGCGATATCCGCAGCGGAAGCGACAAAATTCTGGAACAATTCGTTTTTGGAAACAAAGTCCGTTTCGGAGTTGACTTCAACAACGACACCTTCTTTTCCGGCCGTTTTGACTGCGACCAATCCCTGAGCGGCGACGCGGCCGGCTTTCTTGGCGGCAGAAGCCAGCCCTTTTTTGCGCAGCCAATCGACGGCTTTTTCAATATCTCCGGCGGCTTCGGACAAAGCCTTTTTGCAATCCATCATACCCGCGCCCGTTTTTTCGCGCAGTTCCTTAACAGCGGCGGCTGTAATTTCGGCCATCTATTTTTCCTTTCAAAACAATAACTTATTTACACAGGAATGGCGACAGAACCAGGCTGCCGCCATTCGCAAAAACTTTAAAACTAGGCTTCAGTTTTTTCTTCGTCAGCAACGGCTTCAACTTCTTCGACAGCCGTTTCCTGAGCGCCCAAATCAACGCCGGCAGCAGCCATTTCAGCCTGAATACCGTCCAAAACGGAGCCGGATATCAAATCGCAGTACAAATTGATCGCGCGAATCGCGTCGTCATTGCCCGGAATCGGGAATTCAATGCCTTCGGGATCGGAATTTGTATCGCAAATCGCGATCACAGGAATGCCCAAACGACGAGCTTCATGCAAAGCCAAGCCTTCTTTAACCGTATCAATCACAAAAATCAAATCAGGACGACCGCCCATATCCTTAATACCGCCCAAAGAACGGTCTAATTTTTCGCGTTCACGGGAAATATTCAGCTTTTCCTTTTTAGTCAAGCCTTCAAATTCGCCTTTTTCCTGTTTGGAATCAATTTCTTTCAATCGACGAATGGACTGCGAAACCGTTTTCCAGTTTGTCAGCGTGCCGCCCAGCCAGCGGTGATTGACATAATACTGACCGCAGCGTTCGGCCGCTTCGCGCACAGGCTGCTGAGCCTGAGTCTTTGTGCCGACGAACAGAATGCGTCCGCCCTGAGCCGCCGTATCACGAACGGCCTGCATCGCGCGATAGAGCATCGGAACCGTCTGCTGCAAATCAATAATATGCACGTTGTCGCGCGTTCCAAAGATATATTGTTTCATCTTCGGATTCCAACGACGTGTATTGTGGCCGAAATGAACGCCGGATTCAATCAGCTGACGCATTGTAAATGTAGGAAGTGCCATATTTATTACCTCTTTTCCGGTTAAACCTCCGCGGGCAAATGAGCTAAAGGAACCATTCCCTCAACACCGGAGCGAACAGTTTCAAACGAAACAATCCGCCGACACCCGCGTGTGAAATCAGGGACATTTCTATCCCGCTTTTTCGATTTTGGCAAGAAATAAAATCATTTTACGCGCATAAAAGCGACTTTATGACTTCTCTGACACCAAAGAAAACAGATATCCGCAGTAAGCCGCATGTAAAATGCAGACCAAAACGACAGAGCAAACCACACTGAAATTACTGACAAACAACAAGATTTGTTCATTGCTGAAAATATTTTTTGCCATCGTTTGGAAAATAGTCAAAAGCAAAACCGGAATGATCAGAAACAAAGCCGACAACATAGCGATCATTATATTGATTCTGCTTGTCATTTGCCACGCATCCAGCCATTTCAAAGACCGACCGGCGGCCGTTGCCGGTAATTTCAGCACAAAACGAATGATCAAATACGGAAAGCAAATCGCAATTCCCCCAAAGAAAAACATCTCTTTGCGTTCAGGCAGCGGCAAAATGTATTGAAGCAAGGAAATCGCAATAAAAGATATCAATGTGGCCAAAAGAAAAGAAACAAACATTACTTTCAAACACATCGCGGCATACAGAAACAGATTTTTATCCGGTTTCGGCAAAAAAAGACGGTTTGTTTCTTCAGCTTCTCCAAAAAAAAGAATCTGCTGCACCCGCAGCATAACGGACAAAAGAATTAAACCGGGTACACAAACAACCAAAAAAAGCATATAAAAATTTACTTCTACTTTCAGCTGAATTGTTTCCGCCAAGTAAACCGGAGGATAAAAAGCCGCTAAAACAACAACGGTCATTAAAGCCGAAACGGGAAATATCATCAAACGAACCAGCCTTTTCCAATTAAAAACGAAAAGAACGGTCGGTTTTAACAAAGAAAGCATCGTTAAAGAATTAATCATTCACAGCTCCCTGACTTCCAAAACCCCCGGTACTTTCGGCAATGCCGACAAAACATCCGATGTCAGAGTATATGTCTTTTCAACTGAAATTTCCACTTCCCATTTGTCCGCCAAAACAGTCATCAAAATCCGACTGCGCCCGCCGGACAACCCTTCTATCAGCTTTTGAATCGAAGGAATGGCTTCCTCGCGGTCCAGCACGACCATAATTCCGCCTGCCGTCTGAGAAATTACATCGTCTAAAAATTCAACATGCTGCAGGGTCATTCGAGGTTCTTCGCCGCCTTCCTCCCGTTCGGCATTAACCGTAATCAACAACGGCTTTTCCGATTTTAATATGTCTTTATATCGGCTTAAACTGTCGGGAAAAACAGTAAACTCAAAACTTCCCGACACATCGGAAGCCAGAACAAAAGCGTACTTGCTGCCTTTTTTGCTTAAACGTTCTTTCACGGAAGATATCGTCACGCCCATTTTCGCACGCAAAGAGCCGGCTTTGGAAACCCCTTTGACAATTTCCGCATAGCTCATCGCATTAAGACGCTCCAAGCTTTTTTCGTAACGATCAAGCGGATGTGCCGACAGGTAAAAACCAATGACGGAAGCTTCCATTTTCAATTTTTCGTCCGCCGTCCATTCCGGCGCGGGAGTCAAAACAATCCTGTCCTCACTTTTAGTTTGACCGAACAAGCTGATTTGAGAACTGGCTTTTTCTTCCGTCGATGCTTTGGCGTGCTTCATCAATAAATCCAAATTCGCATGCAGCAGCCCTCTGTTCTTCTCCAAAGCATCAAAAGCACCCGCCTTGATCCATGTTTCCATACTTTTCTTGTCCAGATTAGCGGTTCCCATACGATGGATAAAGTCGGACACAGACTTAAACCGACCATTTCTTTCCCGTTCTTCCACAACGGCCTGAGCGGCGCCTTCCCCCGCCCCTTTGACTGCCGTCAAAGCATAACGCACGGCGCCGTCTTCAACGGCGAAGTGAAAGAAAGAAGCGTTCACGTCCGGCGGCAATAATTTGATTTTCAAATGAGCCAACTCTTTCTTATATAATGCCAGCTTATCCGTGTTCTGCATATCATACGTCATCGTCGCGGCCATAAATTCGACCGGATAATGCGCTTTCAGATAAGCCGTCTGATAAGTCACCAACGCATACGCAGCCGCATGCGATTTGTTGAAGCCGTATTCGGCAAACTTCGCCATACGGTCGAAAATCGCTTCAGCCAATCTTTGTTCAATCCCGTTTTTGACCGATCCGGTTACGAACTTTTCACGCTCCAGAGGAATTTTTTCCTTGATTTTCTTCCCCATGACCTTGCGCAGACCATCCGCTCCGCCCATCGTGTAGCCGCCCATTTTCTGCGCGATCTGCATGACCTGTTCCTGATAGATCATCACGCCGTAGGTTTCTTTCAGGATGTCTTCCAAAATCGGGTGCATATAGTCGGGATCTTCAACGCCGTGCTTACGGTTGATGTAGCTCGGGATGCTGTCCATAGGACCGGGACGGTACAAAGAGATAACAGCGATGATTTCCTCAAACGTTGTCGGCGCCAGATCGCGCAGGACTTTGCGCATGCCGCCGCTTTCAAGCTGGAATATGCCGTCCGTTTCAGCCCGCTGCAATAAAGCGTATGTATCCGCGTCCGTCAGGCTGATTTCGGAAATATTCAAAGGCGTCCGCCCTTCTTTCGTGATGCGGTCGTTGATCATATCAACCGCTTCCTGAATCACGGTCAGCGTTTTTAAGCCCAGAAAGTCGAACTTGATCAGTCCGGTCGATTCAACGAATTTCATATTGTATTGCGTCACCGGCAGTTCTGAACCGGAGCTTAAATCGCGAAACACCGGCACAATTTGATTCAATGGCTTCTGCCCGACGACGACGCCCGCCGCATGCGTGGAAGCGTTGCGGTACAAACCTTCCAATTTTTCCGCCAAAGAAAGCAAATGATCCACCTGCTGATCCGTTTTGCGCCAACGGGCAAATTCAGGCTCGGCTTCATACGCTTTCGCCAACGTCATTTTCGGATCCGGAGGCACCATGCGCGCCAGCTTGTCCGCTACAAAATCCATTTGCAGCACGCGCCCGACATCGCGGATGACGACTTTAGCCTGCATCTGGCCGAACGTGATGATTTGCGCCACGCGATCGTGACCGTATTTTTCACGGACGTACTCGATCGTTTCGCCGCGCCGCGTCTGGCAAAAGTCCACGTCAAAGTCCGGCATGTTCACGCGTTCCGGATTTAAGAAACGTTCAAACAGCAAATTCAGTTTCAGCGGATCCAAGTCCGTAATCTTCAGCGACCACGCCACGACCGATCCTGCGCCGGAACCGCGCCCCGGCCCCACAGGAATACCGTGTGCTTTCGACCACCCGATAAAGTCCGACACGATCAGAAAGTAGCCGGAAAACTTCATTTTAATGATCACGCTTAACTCGTATTCCAAACGATCTTGATACGGTTTACCCGTTTCGTTTTTTTGCGCTTCGGTCATATCGGGTGTGAAAACATGGACCTTCAATCGTTCGATCAGCCCCTTGCGCGCGCGTTCCTGCACGGTGATCGCTTCCTGCAATTCACCGATCGTTCTGGAATCAAGCTGTTCCTGCACCGTCTTGCCCGTTTTGGGATCGTCCGACAGATAATTGCGGATTTTTTCATACATTTCCCGTCTGGCTTTTTGCTCATCATCGCCGATCGGATCACAGTCGGGATAAATCGGCAAAGCGGGATCATGAAACTGCACCATAAAACCGCATCGTTTGGCAATATTGACCGTATTTTCGATCGCTTCGGGCAAATCTTCAAACAAAGCGACCATTTCTTCCGGCGACTTGAAATAATATTCCGGATTCAGGCGACGGCGGTCATTGACAATGACGTGCGTTTTTTCCTTGATGCACAGCAAAGCGTCGTGCGCTTCAAACATATCCCGATCAACAAAATAGACTTCATTTGTCGCGACTAAAGGCACGTTATACTTATACGCCAAATCCAAAAAAGCCTGTTCTGTTTTTTCCTCGTCTTCCGTACCGTGGCGCTGAATTTCCATATACAGTCGGTCGGGAAACGCCTGCATCAACAGTTTTAAAGCCTCCTCCGCCTTTTCCGTTTTGCCCGCCAAAAGCAGCTTTCCCACAGGTCCGTTCACGCCGCCCGTCAAACAGATCAAACCGTCCGAAAATTCTTTTAATTTATTATACGGCACATGCGGTTTTTCGTCTGAAGGCGTAAACATGTATGCTTGTTCCGACTGCATGCGCAGATTGCCGTATCCCGTTTCGTTTTGAACCAACAAAACAATATCGGATAAATTCGCGTCGGGGTCTTTCGCGTTAAAACGTTTTTCTTCCAACCCGATGTCGATGCATGCCTGGATTCCGATAATCGGCTGAATACCGTGCGCCGCGCATTCGGTTGACATTTCAAACGCGCCGAACAGGTTATTGGAATCCGTCATCGCCACCGCAGGCATACGGTATTGTTCGCACAATCCTGTCAATTTTTTGATTTTGACCGCCCCTTCCAACAAAGAATATGCCGTATGCACCCGCAAATGAATAAACGGGGACAACGACGTAACGGAAGGAACAGCGTCTTCTTGCGTCATTCTCAAACCTGAACAAAGCGTTGTTTAAAAGCTATTCTGCCGCTCATACCAAGCGTATCAAGCTCTTCCAGCTTTCCGTCTTTCAGCGTGATCATACGATCCATGCGTTCCGCCAATTCGGGATTATGCGTCGCGATTAAAGCGGACAAACCCGTTTCACGCACTACATCGACCAGAACATTGAACACGGCTTCCGATGTCATCGGATCAAGATTGCCGGTCGGTTCGTCCGCCAACAGCATATGCGGCTTGTTTGCCAAAGCCCTGGCGATCGCGACGCGCTGCGCTTCGCCGCCCGACAGCTGCGACGGACGGTGTTTGATTCTGTCCTTCAGTCCCATTTTTTCCAAAAGATGTTCCGCGTATTCCGACGCTTCCCCTTTTTTCCTGCCGGCGATCATCTGCGGAATCATCACGTTTTCCAAAGCGGAAAATTCCGGCTGAAGATTATGGTTTTGATACACAAACCCCAAATACTCCCGCCGCATTTTCGTGCGCGTGTCATCGTCCATATCGGAACTGGGAATACCGTTTAAGAACACTTCGCCTTCATCTGGAGCTTCCAACAATCCGGTGACATGCAGCAGAGTCGATTTTCCTGCGCCGGACGGCCCGACCAAAGCGACCATTTCCCCTGCGGCAACCTGCAAATCTATGCCCCGCAAAACGTCGATGATGCTTTTGCCTTGCACATAATGGCGTCGGACGCCTTTTAAGGACAAAACAGGAATAACCGGCAGCTTTGCCGTCGTTTCAATCTGATCATTCATAGCGCAGCGCCTCCACGGGATCCAATCTGGCCGCACGCCATGACGGGTAAATTGTCGCGGCGAACGACAGGAATAAAGCCATTATCACGACGGCGACGACTTCAACGGGATCGACTTCGGCCGGCAAACGGGACAGGAAATAAATTTCCGCCGAAAACAAATCCGTTCCGGTCAGGCTTTCCAAAAACCGGCGAATATTTTCAATGTTGTCACAGAACAAAAGACCGAAAATCACGCCGAACAGCGTGCCGAAAAAGCCGATCGACGCGCCGCTCATAAAGAAAATGCGCATAACCATGCCCCGCGTTGCCCCCATCGTGCGCAAAACGGCAATATCGCGCCCTTTATCTTTGACCAGCATAATCAATCCGGAAATCATATTGAAGGACGCGACCAGAATAATCAGAGTCAAAATTAAAAACATCACGTTGCGCTCAACCTGAATCGCATTAAAAAATGCGGCGTTTGACCGCTGCCAGTCATAGACGCGGATTCCCGACCCCAGTTGAGAAGAAATCTGCCGCTGAACAGACGACACCAAATCATGATGGTCGAGGAAAACTTCCAGATTGGTCACGTTTTCATCCATATTAAAGAATTTTTGCGCATCCGCCATCGGCATAAAAATAAAACCGGAATCATATTCGTACATGCCGACTTCAAATGTTCCGCCGACGGTATAGGAACGCATTCTGGGAACGGAACCGAAAGCGGTCACCGATCCTTTCGGAGAAATCAGCGTAATTTCCTCGCCGACATAAACCCCCAGCTTATGCGCTAAACGATCGCCGATAAAAACGGTATCCGGTTCGAAAAAAGCTTCCGCGGAACCGCCGATCAGGTTATCGGACAGAATTTTTCTTTTCATAAAGTCTTCAGGACGAATCCCGCGCACAATCGCCCCTTGAGCGCTGCGAACGGAGCTGACCATCACCTGCCCTTCAATCAAGGGCATAACCATTTTGACGCCCCTGAGCTTTCCGGCTTTTTGCGCCAATTCGTCATAGTCGCTTAAAACGGATCCTTGTATCGAATAAATCCCGATATGGCCGTTCAAGCCCAACACGCGGGAAAGGAGTTCCTGCCTGAAACCGTTCATCACCGCCATAACAATGATCAGCGTTGCCACGCCCAGCACTATTCCCAAAAAGGAAAAAGCGGCAATCACGGATACAAAGCCCTCTTTGCGCCTTGCCCGCAAATATCGGAAAGCCACCATACGTTCAAAAGCCGAAAAGATCATCTTTCTCTCTGTGTCCTTACTTCGTCAGAAAATTTACGGCATCCTGAGGCGTCAATTCCTTTCGTTCGCCTGTTTTTCTGTTTTTCAGCTCCACAACGCCGTTTTTCAAACCGCGCGAACCGACAATCAACTGATACGGCAATCCGATCAGATCCATTGTTGAAAATTTTACGCCCGCCCGTTCGTCCCGATCGTCGTAAAGAACTTCAACACCGGCTTTTTGCAGTTTGGCGTACAACTCTTCGCATGCTTTGTCCGTTTCTTCTTTGCCGACCGTCAGATTGATCAGGCCGACTTTGAACGGCGCGACCGATTCCGGCCAAATAATACCGTCATCATCATGAGACGCTTCGATAATCGCGCCCATCACGCGCGATACGCCGATTCCGTAACAGCCGCCTTCAAACAAAACGGGTTTTCCGTCTTCGCCGGCAACAGCCACATTCATTGAAGAAGAATACTTTTTGCCGTAATAGAATACCTGTCCGACCTCAATGCCGCGAGCGCTCAACAGATTGTCGCCCACCGCTTTCGCTTCGGTTTCGTCGTATTTTTCCTCGGTCGCCGCGTACAAGCTTGTCCATTTCTGATAGATCGGGTCCAAATCCGTATCGTAATCAATATTTTCATCCGGATTATCCATTGTCAGATAGCGCTTGTCGCAGTAAACCTGCTCTTCGCCCGTATCCGCCAGAACGATAAATTCATGACTCAAATCGCCGCCGATCGGCCCCGTTGACGCCTTCATCGGAATCGCATGAACGCCGCAACGCGCGAATGTGCGCAAATACGCGACAAACATCTTGTTATAGGAATGTTTTGCGCCTTCGTATGTCAAATCGAACGAATACGCGTCTTTCATCAAAAATTCGCGGCCGCGCATCACGCCGAAACGGGGGCGCACTTCATCGCGGAACTTCCATTGAATATTATAGAGAATCTTCGGCGCTTCCTTGTAGCTTTTCAGTTCGTTGCGCACGATGTCATTAATGACCTCCTCCGCCGTCGGTCCGTAAACCAGAACGCGTTCGTGACGATCCGTGATTCGCAGCATCTCGGGCCCGTAAGCATCATAACGGCCGCTGTCTTTCCATAAATCGGCCGGCTGCAGCGTCGGCATCAGCAATTCCTGCGCACCGGCGCGGTCTTGCTCTTCACGAATAATGTTTTCAATCTTTTTCAGCACCCGCAACCCCAAAGGCAGCCAGATGTAAATCCCCGCACTGCTCTGGCGGATCATACCCGCGCGCAGCATCAGTCTGTGGGAAACGATTTGAGCCTCGACCGGATTTTCTTTCAGTGTCGGCATAAAATAACGGGATAAACGCATTACAGTTCTCTTACAAATTTCATTTACAAAAACAAAAGTCAGGAAATCTTCCTGTTGGGACTTTAGGCAATCTAAAGAAAATTAGCAATCTTTTTCGATTTTGTCCCGAAAAAACAAACGGCAAAACAGCACGGAACGTCAAAACCGAAAATATTTTTCACTTTTTCTTTTATTTCAATTATGATAGCCAAAAAGTATAAATTTTTGGGATTTGAAAAATGAAAAAAACATCTTTTTGGTCTCGTCTTGTTTTTTCAATCACATTGTTTTTTCTGCTTTCTTATCTCAAAATTGAAGGAATGATTTTATTGGAAGATTGGATCATTTCCGTTTTTTGCATTTCTATTTCCTTCTTTTTCGGGCCGGTTTTATTCCTGACGACACATATTCCTCTTTTTATTCTGGCCGTTGCTGATTTGCATCTTAAAAGAATGTATCAGCTTTCCGTTTTTGAAGCTGCTCCGTGGATTTCCATGTTTATTCTTGATGCAAATGCTTCTGAAATTCAGGAATATCTGCCCAAAATCAGCATAGCGGAATACGCTTTACTGGCTTGCGTTCCTTTATTTTCTGCGCTTGTTTGGTCCTATCATCCTCAGAAAAAACTTTCAAAACTATGGTATATTATATTTTGGTTTGCATTCCTGACGAGTTATCTCAGTCATTTATATCCGACAGCATCCGTTTTTCTTTCTTCATCCGGAAAAAATCTTTTAAATACTCATAAAGAATTTAAGTTTAATCCGTCCGCTTCGGAAACGGCGGCCCACAACGTTATCATTATTATCGGAGAATCCCACCGCTACAGCGAATTTCATGAAGCTTTTCAAAAATACAGGAAAGAATTTAATGACCTGTACAGCTTTGATAATATGATTTCC
>JAFVEJ010000134.1 GCA_017476085.1 Alphaproteobacteria bacterium | reverse complement strand
GGGTTCGACGACACGCCGCAGACAACCGTCTGAGGCGCAGGCGCGGCGAAGACAATCCCGTTGGGGTCGCCAAAAAAACTTCGCTTCGGCGGAGTTTTTTTGTATGCGAATACCGGGATTTGAGCAGAGAATTGATGTTACATGGCGAACAGATGAAAAATCATATATCGTTATCCGCAGGTTTAATTTTCTTGCAAATCTCAAAAAGCTTTTATAAAAAATAAAAAAAATCACTTAAAGGAAAATATGATGAAATCCAAATTAAAAGGAATAAAACGCATTCTCAAAGCTTTTATTTATTCTTACGACGGTTTTAAAGCCGCCTTTAAGTCTGAAGCCGCTTTTCGTCAAGACATTTTCTTTTGTCTGGTTTTCGGAGCGTCTCTTTTCTTTATGCCTTTTTCTCCGTTTCAGTCAGCGCTTATCGTTTTTTCTTTATTTTTCATTTTGTTTGCTGAATTGACCAATACAGCCGTAGAAACCGCGATTGACAGAATCGGAGACGAATATAATGATCTTTCCAAAAAAGCCAAAGATATCGGAAGCTCGATAGTTTTGCTTTCTTTTATAAATTTTTTTACTGTTTACGGAATTTTTCTTTACGCCGTTTGTTTTAATTAAACAAGCGGACTTTAAAATTTTTCCGTACATCATATCTAAGATGGCTTCTGACGAATTTATTCAAGCTTTCTGTTTTTGCAAACCATTGCAGCGATTGATTACCCCTTTCAGGTATTAAAACAAAACTCCTCTTAACACCGATATTTTTTGTTGCATATTTTATCTCTTAAAACGTTACTCCATATTCTATAACTTTTTGAAAACGCCCTTTATCCGGATCCATTTTGAATCTAAATGAAAAAGATTTCAAAGAAGGCGTATTTTAAGTTCTGCCCTGATTCTTTCCATAAAAAACCCGTTGTAAAACAACGGGTCACTTTATTTTGGGTGCGGGAGTGGGATTTGAACCTCACGACCTTCAGGTTATGAGCCTGACGAGCTACCGGACTGCTCCATCCCGCGATAACAGGTGAGTATATAACACCTTAAAAATCGAAAGGCAATAACTTTATTGATTTTTTCTGTTTTTTTTATGTTGTTTTTTTCTCGACGCGTTCTTGAGCAATTATTTTCTCAAATAAATCCGTTTCGGAAGAAATAATACCGGACAGTCCGAGCAATCCGATTAAATTGGGGATTGCCATTAATCCGTTAAACACATCCGAAATATTCCATACCAGTTCCAGATTGGTTGCTGCGGCCCCCAGCATCGCGACCAAAATGAACACTATTCTATACGGTAAAATGCTTTTTCTGCCGAATAAATAGTAAATGCAGCGTTCTCCGTAATAAGACCATCCCAAAACCGTGGAAAAAGCAAAAAACAATAAACTCAAAGCGACAAAGTAACGTCCGATCGGCCCCAGCATTACCGAAAAACTGTGCGCCGTTAAAGCCGCCCCGTTTTTATCGCCGCTCAAATCTCCGCCGATAACCAATACAAGTCCGGTCATCGAACAGATAACCAACGTATCCAAGAAAACCTGCGTCATAGAAACCAACGCTTGTCGTCCCGGATAATCGCTTTTGGCCGCCGCTGCCGCTATAGGTGCGGAACCCAGGCCGGCTTCATTGGAAAATACGCCGCGCGCAACGCCGTAACGAATAGCCACGCCGACAATCCCGCCCGAAAAAGCCTGCGCGGAAAAAGCCGAATGAAAAATCAAAGAAAGGGCTTCAGGCACGGCGGATAAATGCATTCCGAGTGCATACAAACAAAACAACAGATAGAAAAGCATCATAAACGGCACAAAGAAAGAAACGACCCGGCCGATTGATTTGATTCCTCCTAAAATCACCATTGCGGCCAAAACACCGATCACAACAGCCGTTATAACCGGCGGGACATTAAAAGCATCATGCACTGCCGCACTGATTGAATTTGTCTGCACGCCGCAGCCGATTCCGAACGACGCAAACACGGCAAACACCGCGAATAAAACGCCCAACCATTTCTGCTTTAAACCGTTTTCCAGATAATACATCGGTCCGCCGGCCATTTGTCCGTTTTCGTCAACCACACGGTATTTCACGGCCAGCAAAGCTTCCGCATATTTGGTCGCCATGCCGAACAAAGCCGACATCCACATCCAAACCAAAGCTCCCGGCCCGCCCAAAACAACGGCCGTAGCGACGCCGACAATATTTCCCGTGCCCACCGTCGCCGCCAACGCCGTCATCAATGCCTGAAAATGAGAGATGTCCCCCTTTGACGTGTCATCTTTTTTATTGGAAAGAACCAACTTCAACGCATACGGCAATTTACGGAATTGTATTCCGGCAAGACGGACGGTTAAAAACACTCCCGTTCCGACAAGCAAAAACAAAACCGGGAGCCCCCAAACAAAATTTGAAACAGAACTGATTATTTTTTCAATCATGCCGCTTACAGATTAACGATCTTCCTCAAAATGAACCACTTATATCAGCCTGCGGTTTTTTATTAAATAAAACTTCAAATAATTTTAAAACTTTTTTATGTTTTTTCAACATCTATAGAAACTAAAAAAGGGAGAAGTTATCTCCCTTTTTTGTTTATTCCTCCTCAACAGGTTCGTCCCCGATCATCTTTTGCGACAGCAGACCCGCTTTTTCTCTGATTTGTTGTTCGATTTCATTTGCCACATCGGGATTTTCCCGCAAGAACGTCCGCGCATTCTCTCGTCCTTGCCACCGTTCGCTTTTATAG
>JAFVEJ010000133.1 GCA_017476085.1 Alphaproteobacteria bacterium | reverse complement strand
TAAGAGGCCTGAATCGCGGCTTCGGCGGTCGGCTGGGCGACGCCTTTGCCCGACATCAGCGCGTTGAAAGCCAGTTCGATACGATCCCAACGGTTGTCTCGATCCATCGCGTAATAGCGGCCGGAAACCGTGCCGATATGAACATTGTTCATCGCTTTGATTTTGGATTCAAAGTCCCTGACGTAACCCAAAGCGGAATCGGGCGGCACGTCGCGGCCGTCCAGAAAAGCGTGAACGGTGACGGGAATGCCGGCTTCGCTGACGATTTTCGCCAATCCGACGATGTGGTTCATATGAGAATGAACGCCGCCGGGACTCATCAAACCCATCAAATGGCAGGTGCCTTTGGAATCCTTCAGGGCTTTGATTAAATTTTCAACTGCGGGACGGTGCGCCAGAGAGCCGTCTTCCACCGCTTGGTCGATTTTCGGCAGATCCTGCATGACGACGCGGCCGGCGCCGATGTTCATATGGCCGACTTCGGAATTGCCCATCTGTCCTTTCGGCAGACCGACGTCCAGACCGGACGTGGCGATCAGCGTGTTCGGATAATCGGCGACCAGTTTGTGCCAGTTCGGCGTTTCGCCCAATTCGATGGCGTTGTCGTTTTTGTTTTCGCGGTGTCCCCAACCGTCCAGAATGCACAGCATAACGGGACGCGGTCTTTTCGTTTCTTCCATAGTCTTTGCCTCCAAATCAGAATGTCAAAATTTTGCGGTTACTATAATACAAAACTTTGCGTTTGACACTCTGAAAAATGGGAGAGGACGATTTTATTTGAGAATAATCGTCTTTAAATTTTTGCTGTTTTCTAGAAAGACAAAAAGCCGAAAACGGAATAAACCAAAAAAGACAACAGGGAGAAAAAAACAACCGAACAGGTAAGGAATTTTCTTATAAGTCCGCTTCGTTCATCCGCGGTCAGGTTGTTCTGAACATACTGAATCACAAGCAGGCAGCAACAGGGGAAAACAAGAACGATGTATCGGAACGAACAGGCGCTCCAGATCGGATTCCTGATGCAAAAATAAATAAGAGCCGCCAAGCTTGCGGTGATGACGGACCGACAACATAAGACCATATCGTTTTTTTTGTCAACTTTGAAGAAGATAAAACAAAAGAAAACAAACAAAATCTGCGCCGTAGCAAAAAGCAAAACGCATAAATCAAAACCGATTGTGGATTTGATGGAGGCGCCCAATTTGAATAAAGGAATTTCTGAAAATAAAGAATCTTTTATCAACGCGATCCAAAAATTATATTCGGGAAGAATTTCCGGATATAAAGAACCTCTGAGAATAAACGGCATGGAAACAGGATAGAAAATAAGCCCGAACCTTTCCGGCAACGAATGGAATCCGACATACTGGGGTCTGTTGGCGAAAGTCGTATCCGCGATGTGCAGAAACGGATCATATCCCGATAGCCAGAACGGCATTGTGTCAAGCATTGCAAGGCGCCGATAGTGGTTTGCGAACATATTCAATTCATTCCACCGTATCATGATATAAAGCGGCCAGATTGAAAAAAGCGTCAAATAAACACACGAAAAAAGGACAATGTCTTTTAAAGCATCTTCTTGTTTTATCCGTTCCGTTGAAACGGAAGCGTTATAAAATAAAAGCATTCCGATGAAAAGCATAATGGAGCTTACTTTTGTCATACCGGCAAAACCTAAAAATACGGCGGACAGAATAAGATCGGATTTTTTTTTGCTTTGCAGATAACGCATAAAGTAAAAAAAGGATAAAAGTGATAGAAAAATGCTTAGAGGATCGTTGTTTAACGCTCCTGACAAATAAATAAAAGCCGGGAAAAAACTGCAAAATAAGGCGGCAAGAATGCGAACATTATCGGCTTTTATCCATGGACGAAGACACAGATAAGAAACGATGCAGCTGCCGCCGGCATATAAAAAGCTCAGATATTGTAAATTTTCATATCCGGAGAATACGGACAAAAAAATCGCAGAAATTAAATGATGAAGCGGAGGGTGATAAATCGGCAGATTCGGGTTTTGATGAAAAAACGGAAACGTATGATGTGTCAGAATATAATAAATATATTCAAAATGTCCTCTTTCCCCGTCATTGGCAAAATTACCGGTATCATGCTGTCGGATCCAATAGGGGGTGTAGGCGATATAAAACAGTTTGAGGGCTAATCCCAATAAAAAGATCAGGTAAATAACAACGGCGGTATCGCGGCGACGGTAAAAAACATATCCCGATATCGTATATAAAAGTGATACGCCCAAAAATACGTTTTGCGCGTTTTTGGGAGAGAAATGATTCATGAACGCCATAAAAATCAACGGAATGCAAAGCAAGAAAAATAAAAAAGAGCGTTTCATAAAAATTTCCTATTCTGTCGCCCGTTCCCAAACGACGTCTATTTTAACCAAACCGGCTTTTTTTAACGGTAGGGTGTGACTGAACGAATTATCATACCATACGGTTTTAGGCGTATCCAATGTTTCGGAATCGTCTATTTTTAAAGAGGTATAAGTTACTTTCGGATTTAATTTTCGTCCCATTGAATCTTCTGTGTCCGAACCGCTCAGATGAATGACGATTTCACATGGTTCAAAAACATGAAGATCAAAGTGAGCGCTTTTTTTATCGGATTCAAATATGGTTCCGTATTTTGTTTTAGCTTTTTCTCTGGGCAACCAGAACAACGGTTCCTCTTTAGGGACATAAGCGCCGCGATTATGAACTAAATATATCTTAAAAGCGTTTTCGTTTTTTTTATCGGATTCAAGAAAAATTCTTGCCCACGGGCGGCAGCGATCATGATAAACGGCATGCCCGATCATAAATAGGGACAATACAATAAAAACCGTTGCCCATACAGGCAGCTTTGATAAAAGTTTTGATCCGAACATCGCGCAATCCTCTGAATGCGAACAGGATAAGCCGAAAAAAGTTTACAGGAGAGCGAAAAAGAACGCAATCTTTTGATAGCTCTTCTGTTTGTTTTACGCCCGATGATACGGATGCCCGTCAAGAATGGTTCGTGCGCGGTAGATTTGTTCCGCCAGCATCACGCGCGCCAGAAAATGCGGCCACGTCATTTCCCCGAACGCCATTAAATAATCCGCCCGTTTGCGCAATTTGTCCGTGTGGCCGTCCGCGCCGCCGATCATAAAAACGATCGCCGATGTCCCTTCGTCCTGCCAGCCGCCCAGTTTCTTCGCAAACGCTTCCGATCCTGTCTGTCTGCCCCGTTCGTCCAGAACAACGACTTTCGCGCCGTCCGGCACGGCGGACAGCAACATTTCGGATTCCCGTTTTTTGCGTTCGGCGGAGGAGCCGGATTTCTTGTCTTCAAATTCGCGGATAACGACATTCCAGCGCGTCTGCTTGACATAACGCGCCAGAAGGTCTGCTTCGGCTCCCGCCTTTAAATGCCCGATGCAGGCGATGACGATGTCCATTATTTTGTCGCACGGCGCGGGGTTTCTTCGCCCCACAGTTCTTCGATGCAGTACAGTTCGCGCGTTTCGGGGTGGAAAACGTGAACGATTACATCCGCAGCATCGACAATCACCCAATCGCCGATGTCTTCGCCTTCAAGCGAAGCGGGAACGCCCGTCTTTTTCAAACGCAGCTGCACCTGTTCCGCCAAAGCAGAAACGTGGCGCGGTGCACGGCCGCTGGCGATGACCAGATAATCTGCAAGTGCCGCCTTGCCGGTCAGGTTGATGACGACAACGTCTTCCGCCTTGCCGTTTTCAAGCGTTTTGACGATCAGATCGACAAGCTTTTTCGTTTCGGCATTTTCTTTTGTTTTTGTGGCCTTTTTCAAAAGCTTTTCGTTTTTCGCCTGTGCCTTTAAGATCTTTTTGACCGTCTTTTTAACGGTTTTCTTGATTTCCTTTTTGGTCGCCTTTTCCGTTTTATCAGCTTTCATCGCCTTTTTCGCAGCGGGTTTGACGGCTTTTTCCGCCGTCTTTTTCACCGTCGTTTTCGCGGAAGCCTTTTTTACGGCTTTTTTTTCTGTTGTTTTTTCTGTTTTCTTTACGGGCATTCTTCTTCTCCTGTTTGAAATAAACCTTTGTTACGGATTTCCGTCGATGATGCCGGATGTTTGCGTATCGGCAAAAACACCCATGCAGGCGGTTTGCAGAAAGCTAAATCGAAAGCGTCTTTCGGGTCTTTGCGATACAATTGGTAAAGCCTTGCGGTTTTGCCATGAAGAGCTTTTAAAGCGTAATGTTTTCGCGCGAATACAGCTATCGGGACGGAGTGCATAATTGACCGCCAGCGGTACCATTGATGGAATTGCAATAAATTATCCGCCCCCATCAGCCAGACAAAATTGATGTCCGGATATAATTCTTTCAGCTTTGTCAGTGTGTCTATCGTGTAATGCATGCCGATTTTATATTCCAGATCGGAAACTATGATATGAGGGTGGTTTGCGACCTCCTGTGCCGTTTCAAGCCGCCGTTCGTAAGACGCCATATCTTTGGATTGTTTTAACGGATTCAAAGGCGATACCAGCCACCAGATTTCATCCAACCCGAGCAGTTTCAACGCTTGCAAGCTGATGTATCTGTGACCGTCGTGGGCGGGATTGAAAGATCCGCCGAGCAGTCCGACTGTTTTACGGACGAATCTGACCTGCACCGCGCACCTGATATTTGAAAGTGGTTAATTGTTCCAGACCGATCGGGCCTCTGGCGTGCAGACGGCCGGTGGCGATCCCGATTTCCGCGCCCATGCCGAATTCGCCGCCGTCGCAGAATTGCGTCGAAGCGTTGTGCATGACAACCGCGCTGTCA
The DNA here is from genome assembly GCA_017476085.1 of Alphaproteobacteria bacterium. Next base: position 810 of record JAFVEJ010000133.1, on the reverse strand, counting down.
ACTTCGTTCAGGAATTTTGCCGCTGCCGCATCGTCCTGCGTCAAAATGGATTCCGTGTGATGAGAACTGTGCCGCGCGATATGGTCAATCGCTTCGCCAATGCCGGAAACGACGCGTACGGAAACGATCGGCGCCAGATATTCGGTATCCCAGTCTTCGTCAATGGCGGGAACGACGCGCGAATCCAAAGCCTGTGTTTTTTCGTCTCCCCTGACTTCGCAGCCTTTGGCAATCAGATCGTCTATAACCGCCGGCAGAATCGTTTTTGAAACAGCGTCGTCGCATAAAATCGTTTCGGTCGAATTGCATGTTCCCGTCCGGCGCAGTTTTGCGTTCAGAACGACTTTGCGGCTCAGTTCCTTATCCGCCGCCGCGTGAATGTAGGTGTGGCAAATGCCGTTCAAGTGCTTGAACAGCGGGATTTTGCTTTCGTCGGTAATGCGCTGTATCAAAGACTTTCCGCCGCGGGGGACGATCACGTCAATGTATTCATCCAATTTCAGCATTTCGCCGACGGCGGCGCGGTCGGTCGTCGGGACGGATTGGATACAGTCCTGCGGCAGTCCGGCCTGTTTCAGGCCTTCGTGAAGCAACGCGGCGATTTTTGCTGAAGAATGAAAACTGTCGGATCCGCCGCGCAGAATGACGGCGTTGCCCGATTTAAAGCATAAAGCGCCGGCATCGGCGGTAACGTTCGGATGACTTTCGTAAATGACGCCGATAACTCCCAGAGGAACGGCGATACGGGTGATCACCAGTCCGTTTGGTCGCGTCCATTCCGCCAGTTTGCGGCCGACGGGGTCGGGCAGG
>JAFVEJ010000132.1 GCA_017476085.1 Alphaproteobacteria bacterium | reverse complement strand
GGATGCTCTGCCCGCTTCGGAAAACGGGCTGCGCGATACGAAACTGGAAAACGAGCTGCTGGAAGAAATCAACCAAAACGGTTTAGGCGCGCAATTCGGCGGAAAACATTTTTGTTTGGACATTCGCGTGATTCGTCTGCCGCGGCATGGCGCTTCCCTGCCGATCGGCATCGGCGTTTCCTGCGCGGCGGACAGAAATATTTTAGGGAAGATCACTCCGCAGGGCGTTTTTCTGGAACAGCTGGAAACCGATCCGGCGCGTTATCTGCCCGATATCAAAGAAAGCAAACTGAATCAAACCGGATTAATACTGGACTTGAACAGACAGATTTCCGAAACACTGACTGATTTAAACCAGCTGACTGTCGGCGACCGTGTGTTTCTGAACGGGGAACTGATCGTCGCCCGCGACATTGCGCATGCCCGCTTTAAACAGTTGCTGGAACAAGGAAAACCTTTGCCGGATTATCTGAAACGTCATCCGATTTATTATGCGGGACCGGCAAAAAAACCGGACGGCATGCCTTCGGGATCGTTCGGTCCGACGACGGCCGGACGCATGGATTCGTATGTCGATTTGCTTCAAAGAAACGGCGCATCGCTGATTATGCTGGCGAAAGGAAACCGATCGGATATCGTAACCCAAGCATGTAAAGCAAACGGCGGATTTTATTTAGGAACCTTAGGCGGCGCCGCAGCGCAAACCGCCTTCGAATATATTACCGACTGCCGTTGTATTGATTTTGAAGACTTGGGTATGGAAGCCGTTTGGAAAATCACCGTCAAGAACTTTCCCGCTTTTATCCTGACTGACAACAAAGGCAACGACTTTTACAAACGGATTTTAAAGAAATGAGCATTTCCAAACACTCGGTTATGATAGCCGGCCACCGCACCAGTGTTTCCTTAGAGCCGGAATTTTGGGACGCTTTAAAAAAAATCGCCGCTAAACAGGGAACGACGCCCGCCGAACTGATCACCCGTATAGACGCGAACAGGGCGGAAGGTCTTTCCTCCGCCCTGCGCGTATTTGTTTTAAAGACCGTTACAGGCGAAACGCCGCTTTAACGCGGAATCAACGTCGGTTTTTCCTTACATTCGAAAGTCGCACGCCGAAACCCTTCCCGATTCGTCAAATACATATCGGTTAAAATCGTATCATGCCCTTTGCCTTCGCAAAAGCGGGTGGCGTGATCCCCCAACTGAGACAGCTTGATGTGCTGATCGTTATATTCATAAGAGATTTTTTTCTCTTTCACGTCCACAATGCGAATGTCTTCCGTTTTTAAAATCAGCAAATCGCTGTCGATCGCCGTTTCCAGCATCAAAGGAAGTTTGGAATCCGGCATTGTTTCGGAACATGCCGCCAACAATAATAAAAAAACAGTCAAAAGAGCTTTCATTTTTTAGCGGCCGCCTTCGTATCAATTTCTTCGGCTTTTATTTTATCCGCCAACGCCTGTATTCTGGCAAGGCGCTCTTTTCGCTCCGACCGACGCTGCGCTTTTTGCGTGTCATACGCTTCGCGGGCGGCAATAATTTCTTTTTCGTTTGCGGGGATCCCCTGTTCCAAATCAACCGTATAGGTATAAACCAATTCCCCGTTTTGATTAAACAGATCAAAAGTAACGTTTTTGTCATTAACCGTTATGGACTGCTTTCCGTTTTTGTCCTTTGTTGTGATACCGCGGCTTTTTAAACGACCTTCCACGACGGAAGCCAGGTATTGCTTGATTTCGTTTTCATCTCTTTTCCCCAACACCTTGCCGCTGTCATCCCGTTTATAGATCAAATCTCCCAGCCCGCCCATTTCGGAGCAGCCTTCAAAATTAGCTGCCGAACCGTCAAAACCGCCGGAACAAACGGCCCGCGCGTTTCCGGAAAAAAGTAAAAGTCCCAAAATCAAAAATGCGTATTTCATTGTCCACCTATTTTATTCAAACGTGATTCGGTTCAGCAAATCCTGTTGCTGCTTTTTATTTAATTTCTTAAATTCCGGATTTTCAACATCAAAATTTAAGACTTTGTTTTCATCTTTTTCCTGAAAGATTTTTATTCCTGTCTGACGGATCGGCTCGTTTTCTTTTTCCGCGTTGTCCCCCGACGTAGCCTGAGACGCATCGGCTGACTGCGGTTTCGTCATTTCTTTTTTACGAATTTGAGAAACATTTTGTTGCGCCGCATTCGTTTTGGCAGCCGTCGGCTTTTTCGCATAATAAGATTTTAAGCCGCGCTGCCGACTGTAAGCGCGCATATCTATAACTTGTGCGGAAACAGCAGAAACATTTGCAAAAATCGAAAATAAAAAGACGTACAACAAATATTTCATAATTGATATTCCTAAATATCCGGTTTTACATGCGGATTATTTTCAATATATTCCTTCATTTCATCCGTCTGGTCCGCGTTTTTTCCGGATGATTTTTCAACGGCGCCCTTTTCTTCGGATTCAGCCGTTTCCTTCTTTTGCTTCACAGCCGAAGCGGAGCGAACCGGCTGCCGCGCGGCGGCATATCCGGCCGATTGATGAGAGGAATAAGCCTTAAACCCCCGCTGCCGACTGTAAGCGCGCATATCCACAACCTGCGCACAAGTCGTTGAAATATCCGCTAAAATAAAAACCGCCGCTAAAATAAAAACCGTTATTTTCATATCGTCTTTCCCTCTACGAATATTACTTTAGCATTTTTGGCACGGAAAATTCAAGAAAAGCCTGCTTTCTGACATAAGAATAAAAAAATACATAAAGAGAGACTTAACCTTAACTTTTTCTTATGTTATAATACCTTGGTTAAAAAAGAATCGGATTGAACAATGGTCTTTAATTATAATTCAGAACAAATCAAAGCATTTTTGGCAAATGTGAAACAAAAAATTTTAACGGCTTTAAACCGGATCGTTCATTCGGCGTCGTTTCAGAAAACGGCGGAGTTTTTAAAATGGCAAAATTTGCAGCCGAAAATACTGCACGCCAAAGAAATTATTGTTGCGTTTACAAAACAGCAGCCCAAAACGGCTTTCTTTATTTACGTCTGCCTGTTCTGCGCGTTTTCAATCGGTTTTTTGGACAAGCCTTTAGCCCTTTCTGTTCTGGATTCGTCCGAAAACGGCTTTTTTTACCATTTGGCCGAACTGAATCCTGCCGGCTGGTGGTTTTTAATTTTGGCGGCGCTTTGGCTGATGTATATGGCTGTAGCCGGCTTGTCGCTGACAACAGAGGTTTTTGAAAAGAATTTAATCAAAGCCCGTGCTGTTCTGTTTGTTTTGCTTGCCCTGTCTTTATCTTCGTTGACAACGCTTGTGTTAAACATCCTGACCGGTCGGTACACGCCGGAATTTTTGGATACTATGAACTTGTACGGTTTTTCCGCAATGCGGTTCCGCGTTTCGGAAACATCCTTCCCCAGCTTTGATGTGCAAAGCATTTGGGCCGTAGCGATGGCCGCCGGCGTTTATTTGCCGCGCATAAAAAAATGGTTTTGCTGCGTCGCCGGAATAATGACTTTAGCTGCCGTCTTATCGGCACACTGCTTTATCAGTGACGCCGTTATGGGAGTATATGTCGGTATTGTGATGTCCTATGCGGCCGCATGGATCGTTTCCGAAAACAGAGAAAATTTCCCTCTTGTTTCTTTATGATTATTTTCTTAATCGGCTAAAACTTTTACCAAAGCGTCGTGGTTGAGTTTGATCAGCTCATATTCCTCCGGAGAAACCGGAGCTTTCACATTCAGCGACAAACGCAAAGATCGAATCATATCCACAAAAGATTGCTTCATTTTTTGTTTTTCTTCTTTGGACAAAGAAGTATTTTCTTCAATCTGTCGGATCTGATTCTCCATATGTGAAATTAATCTTGTCTGTTTGGTTTCATGATCCTGTACGGAAAGGGTTGTTCGAAATTTGCGTTCCAACAAAAAGAAACGATCGGCCGTCCAACCATGTTCGTCCATCCATCTCACCACTTCAGGCGGGTAATCATTGGATCTGGAAACCCCTAAATATGCCACGGCCTTATATTCGTTGCCGTCCGCTTTCAACCAACGCGAATATTTACGCCAATCCCGAACAAACAGCTTCAATTCATCAAACGTGACCTGCGCAACGGCTTTTAAATCCTCTTCCGGCATCGCTGTCGCCTGGGGAGGGGGAGCTTGTCTTTCGTATTTGGCCGGCTGTTCCGAATATTTCCGCGCGGCTCCGCCGCCGGAATATTTCGCCGCAAAAGCATTTGGCGCAAAACCGTATCCCGCAAATAAAATGCCTATCGCACAAAGTCTGCCGAACTTGCTTTTCATCACTCTTTTCCTGTTTTTATTTTCCAGATTTTCTTGTATTATAAAAACTTCCCGACGCAATGTCCAGACGCACGGTAAAGAAAATGCAACGAATTTGTTTTTTGGCGGATGAAACGGAAATCGCTCAAAAATCTTTAAAGAAACTGCAAAAACTATATGATAACCTCCCCCCCTCCCGAGCGGATGTTTTCGTTGTTTTGGGCGGCGACGGCTTTATGCTGCAAACATTGCACCGTCATATCGGAAAAGATATTCCTTTTTACGGAATGAATCGGGGAAGCATCGGTTTTTTGATGAACAAATATCAGGAAAATGATTTGCCGGAAAGACTGAATGCGGCAGTATCTATCACGCTGCATCCGTTGGTTATGGATGCTTTCGCGGCAAACGGCCGACATAAAACGGAATTGGCCTTCAATGAAGTTTCCCTTTTGCGCCAAAGCCATCAAACCGCCAATATATCCATCAGCGTTGACGGCATTCGGCGCCTGCCCGATTTAATTTGCGACGGTGTTCTGGTTTCCACACCGGCCGGCAGTACGGCTTATAATTTTTCGGCGCATGGTCCTATTTTGCCGCTGACTTCAAACGTTTTGGCTTTGACGCCGATCAGCCCTTTCCGTCCGCGCCGCTGGCAGGGAGCCATTCTGCCTCGTCATGCTGTTGTTTCCTTTGATATTCTGCAAAGCGAAAAACGCCCCGTCAGCGCCGTGGCGGATTTCAACGAACTGCGTCATGTTATTAAAGTGGCCGTTTGGGAAAATTCAGAAATCGGACAGAATCTGCTGTTTGATCCCGAACGCAATCTTGAAGAACGCGTTCTTGACGAACAATTTTCCGGATAATTACCAGACAAAAGCCGGCAGCACGGCTTTTGCTTTGCAGTTATGCTGATTCAACAAAGAGCGCACACGATCCATATCGGGCTGCTGCCCGCGGTTGATTCCCAATTCTTTGGCATGAATGCCGCCCGCGACAAACAGAGCGTCTAATTCGGACAGATTAGCGCCGTAAATATCCGTCTGGACACAATCGCCGACAACGGCGATACGGGATTTTTCCGCTTCCAATCCTTCCACACAATACAAAAAAACAGACGGATCAGGTTTACCGCGCCAAAAAACGGAACCGCCCACTTTTTGATACTGGGCCGCCAAAGCTCCCGCCGCCATATAAGGAACGCCGTCCTTTAATGTAAAAGAATCCGGACAAGCGCAAACCATCGGCAGCCGACGGGACAAACAGGCTCTGAAAAACGGTTCGTATTTTTCCAATGTGTCCTGTTCGCCCGTCGTTCCGGTAACAAAAATAAAATCCGCCTCATCTATGTTGGAAACGGGGACATATCCCAAATCCGCATACGGACGCCAGCAATTTTCCGGCCCGATATGAAAACACTTTCGACCCAAATTGGCAAAAAATGGATCCACTCGCCGGCGCAATTCGTGATAAATGATTTCACCGGCCGTCAAGACACCATAATATAAATACCGTTTAACGCCCATTCGTTCCAGCGTTTTGATCATATCCGCCGATCGCAGAGCCGAATTTGACAGGAAGACGACCTTTTTTCCTTCGTCGCTCAATTGACTGAGCGCGTTAAAAACACCGAAACACAGTCGCTGCTCTTCATAAACGACGCCCCACAAATCCACAATGAACGCATCATAGGACGCCGAAAGACTGCGCAAGCCGGTAATATATGGTATTTCGCCGCTCAAAAAAACGTCCTCCGAAAAATAAAATCCATTACAAGATATACCACGCTTTAACGCGTTGTCAAAGACTGCCTTTTCTTTTTTGTCGGACAGGGGATGTCCTTGAGTTTTTTAATCTTCTTCAACGTTGATTTTAAGCGATAAGCCCCAAAGTCCTGTTCGATTTGATCACTTATTCCGTTTTCGTAATAATGCATAGACACTTCGTATCGAGGTTCTCCGTCCGGCTGCCCGCCTCCCGAAAATTCTTCAAAAAAAGCGGTGTCATAACGATACGCTTTTTTATCGGATACCAAACTCACATCTCCGGAAATTTTCGGAGTATCCGTTTTTTCCGGGAAAGAAATCATCGCATTCATAGAGTAAAGCGCATCCGGTCTTGTTCCGTCATAGACATACGCCGAAACGCTTTTTTTTCCGGCTTTGGCAGCATGCAGCAGGCGCAGCGTCTGTTGAACGGGAAAAACGACATTCTTCGGAAAAATCGCTTCGGACCGCACGGGCAATTCCAAACGCAAAACCTTTTTATTGCCCTCACAAACAGCCTTTCCGGACAGATCTTTCCGATCGGCGCCTTTTTCCCGAACGAACACGTCAAATTCAAACAAACAGCCGTCAGCGCTTTCTTTTGTTGTCTGCTTCCAATTCGTCGTATCCGGCCCGGCCATTTCGTAACCTACATCCAAAGAAAAAACGGACTCCGTTTCCCATTGATCACATACTTTTCGGATACGATATCCCATTTTTCCCCGAGCATCGACCACACCGACGGCCCCTCCCTTCGTCGAAGCCAGCGAGATATCATAAACGGCCTCGTGAGAAGCAAGCTCATGGGCACCCGCAGCGGAAAAAGACAAAAATAAAAAACTGCAAAAAACCGAAAAAATTTTTTTCATTTTAAAGACCCTGACGCCGTTTTTCGGACTATCATAACCGAAAAAAATCCTGATTGACAGTTGAAAATCCGCCGTTTAGGATACCGCCGTGATTATTTTTAGCCCGCTTCTCTGCCTAGGGGCTTGAGTTTTTATGAAAGCGGTTATACTCTAAAAAAACGGTTAGTTTATTTTTTCAGGCGGACTGAATGATCATACTTGAAAATGTTACGCGCAAATTCGGCTCTTTTACAGCCGTTGACAATCTGTCTATGACCGTTTCAAAAGGTGAAGTTTTAGGATTTCTGGGACCGAACGGCGCCGGGAAAACAACGACAATGCGTATGATTTCCGGCTTTTTAATGCCGAGCAGCGGGAAAATAACGGTTTGCGGCTATAATGTCGTCGATAATCCGGTTGAAGTCAAAAGACACATCGGCTATATGCCCGAAGTAGCCTCCTCTTATAACGACATGACCGTTTTATCTTTTTTGAATTTTATCGCACAGGCGCGCGGTCTGTTCGGTTCCGCCAAGGAAAAAGCCGTTGAACGGGTCATCAGCAACATTTCATTAAACAACGTGCTGTACCAACCGATTGAAACGCTGTCCAAAGGCTATAAACGCCGCGTCGGTCTGGCACAAGCTTTGGTGCATAATCCGGATATTCTGATTTTGGATGAACCGACGGAAGGATTGGATCCCAACCAGAAAAGAGACATTCGATCGCTGATCCGCCGTTTGCAGCAAGACAAGGCGATCATCATTTCTACGCATGTTCTGGAGGAAGTCGAAGCCATGTGCTCGCGCGCAGTCATTATCGACAAAGGAAAAATCGTCCTTGATGACACGCCGCGCGCTTTGTTGAGCTTGTCCGAAACGCATCAGACTCTGTTTGTTTTAATTCCGGATTATCAAAAAGAACGGGCGGAAACGATTTTTAATGAAATGAGGCAAATCGTCCTGACGGATATCAAACAGGAAACGAAAGACGCCTTTTTATTTACAATACATCCGAAAGAAAAAACATCCGTAACGGCCGACATTGTGGAAGCGCTGCGCAGACAGGATGTCAAAATTTTAGATATGTTCGTTGAAAAAGGAAAACTGGAAGAGGTTTTCTACGCTTTTACTTCCGCGGAGCGGGAATTGAAAGGACCGGCGCAATGAGAGCTTTGGGAGTTTTGACAAAACGCGAATTCGTCAGCTATTTCACAACGCCCGTAGCGTGGGTGTTTTTAATGATTTTCGTATCTCTGTCCGGTCTGCTGACTTTTTACGCCGGAGAGTTTTTCGAACGGGGACAGGCCGATTTGCAGTCATTTTTCCTGTTTCATCCCTGGCTGTACGTTTTTTTAATCCCGGCAGTCTCCATGCGTATGTGGGCGGAAGAACGCCGCAGCGGAACAATCGAAATGCTGATGACTTTGCCGGTATCAACTTCGGAGCTGGTATTAGGCAAATTTTTTGCGGCATGGGCTTTTGTCGGCATCGCATTGATTCTGACGACGCCGATTTGGATGACGGTCAATTATTTGGGAAACCCTGACAACGGCGTAATATTGATGAGCTATCTGGCCAGTTTTTTAATTGCCGGAACATTCCTTTCGGTCGGTTCCTGTCTGTCCGCCTGCACCAAAAGTCAAATGATCGCTTTCGTGTCGGCAATGATGGCATGCATCCTGCTGACTTTTTTGGGATCTGACGCGCTC
>JAFVEJ010000131.1 GCA_017476085.1 Alphaproteobacteria bacterium | reverse complement strand
GGCGGTGCAAAAATTAACGAGCAAACTCGGGACAGCGGCAAAACGGCATTGTTTTTTGCCGTTCAATATAATCCCAATCCTGATGTCATTTCCCTTTTGCTGAATTATGGCGCGGATCAAAACATCCAAGACGTATTCGGACGCACGGCATACGATTATGCCGAACGCAACCCTAAACTCAAGGGTTCTCTTGTCTTGTCACTCTTTCACAAACATCATGAAGCATCCGAAGAAGATGAAGCCTCTTCAGTTTCCGCAATATCGCGATAAGACACGATTTGAACGGAAACGCCTTTGGTATCCGTTTCTTTAATTGACCCCATCAATTTTGCCATCAGTTCGCAGGCTTTCAAAACCGTTGCGGATTGATATTCCATCGCTCCGGTCGGCGCGCCGTTCTTATCCAAAACAGGCGTCGGTTTGCGGGACACTTCGATCACTTCCCTGACCGTTGAAATCAGATAGTCGCTCATTTCCTGCGCGTTAAACGTTTCCGTTTTTTTCTTCACGTTCTTTCTTGCCGGCATATTCATCTCCCGTTTGATTAATAACATTATGTAATAATTCAAACTAAAATCAAGCGTTTTGTGATTATCAAAGATAAAAATAGAATCATTACCATGTTAAGCCTATAATGCCGCCGTTTACAAAAGGAGGTTCCAAAATGCTGTCATATCAACACATTTATCATGCGGGAAACGCGGCAGACGTACACAAGCACGCGGCTTTGTGTGTTGTTTTGAAACATTTGACGCAAAAGGAAAAGCCTTTGACGTATATTGAAACGCACGCCGGACGGGGCGTTTACGACCTGACATCAAACGAGGCTTTGAAAACCGGCGAAGCGGCGAAAGGGTACTTGAAACTTTCCAAAGACAGAAAATTGCAAAATCACCCGTATTTTGAATTACAGCACCGCGTTCAAACCGAAGTCGGAAAGAATTTGTATGCGGGCTCCCCCTTTATCGCCGAAGCTCTGCTGCGCCCGACGGATACACTGCACTTAATGGAGCTTCACCCGCAGGAATATCAGGCTTTGTATAAATTCATGCGCTATCCGAACACGCATCTGCACCATCGCGACGGATACGAAGGCGGATTAGCGCTCTGTCCGCCTCAGCCACGGCGCGGAATTTTGGTTATTGACCCAAGTTACGAAGTTAAAACCGAATATGACAAAGCGGCAAACTTTATATTAAAACTGCATAAAAAATGGGCCGAAGGGGTTTTGTTTTTATGGTATCCGATTTTAAAAGAAGACTATCATCTGTCTTTGGCTTCCAAATTAAAAGAAGTCGATCTGTCCAAGTTTTATCAAAGCGAAATCCGTTTTTCCGGTGCGCGCGAAGGCATGCTCGGCAGCGGTGTCATCATTGTCAACACGCCTTATCAAAGTGAAGATGAACTGAACCGAATCTCCGAATGGTTCTAACCGTTTTACCGTCCGTTTATCCCCTAAAACACAGCTTACTTTTTGCACGGCACCGTCCCATGCTTGTTTCCGTTTATTTTTTGATTATGAACGGAAACGCGCTATGGAAAACAATACTGCTGAACGCAAATCGTCGGGAAAACATTCCCTTATCATCATTTTTCTGGTTTTATTGGTTGTCGGTCTGGGATACGAAATTTTTTCGTTAAAAAAAGAAAAAAATCCGCAAAATATCGCTCCCGCCACGCAAACGGCCGTCGTTTCAATCGACGTTTTGCCTTTGACGCCACAGAACGTAACACTGTCCAAGCGCTATATCGGCTATGTTACGCCCGTCCATTCCGTTTCCGTCCTGCCGTTCATCAGCGGATTCGTCGAAAGCCTTCACGTCCGCAGCGGTCAATTCGTCAAAGCCGGTCAATTATTGGCTATTTTAGATCAAGGCACCTATAAAGCGGACTTGAAAGTCGCCCGCGCCGCCGTGATGCAAGCCGTCGCCAACTATGAAAACGCAAACACATATTATCAACGTCTCCAAGCCGCCGGAAAAAACGCCGTTGCCCAAGCCGACCGCGACAAGGCTTTAGCAGACTTTCTGTCGGCGAAAGCGGCTTTGGCGCAGGCGGAAGCAAAACTGGCTTCGGCGGAAGTCAACTATAACTATACCATTATCCGCGCGCCTATTTCCGGTTTGATCGGCACGGTCGAACCGAGTAAAGGCGACTATGTGTCCCCCGCGGGAAAACCGCTGATGACGATTTTGCAGGTTTCGCCTATTCAGGTCGTCTTTTCCCTGACCGACAAAGACTATATCCGGAATGTTTCGGCAAACGGCCTGTCCGATTTATTGAAAGGAAACACCATCCGGCTTCAGTTGCCGAACGGGGAATTTTATCCGTGCGAAGGCGTATATCAATATGCGGAAAACGCTTTGGATAAAGGAACAAATTCGGTCGCCGTCTATGTCGATTTTAACAATCCCGACAATATCCTGATTCCGAACGCTTACGTTACGGTTTTTCTGGAACGGGAGTTTAAAAACGTCGTCGCCCTGCCCCAAAATCAGGTAACACTTACCCCCGGCGGCGATTTCATCACGACGGCGGACAAGCACGGGATCCGCGAACAAAAAATCGACATCATCGACACGCAGGGCGAAAACTATATCGTTGAAAACACGTTCGCGCCGCAAACCTATCTGGTCAAAGGACGACCGCCCGCTTTGAAAGAAAACGAGCCGTTCAAGCTGAACATTTTATCCGACAACGCGGAGTAAGACGCCATGTTTTCGTCCTTTTTCATTCATCGTCCCCGCTTTGCCGGCGTCATTTCCATCGTTATGATTATTCTGGGACTGTTATCCATCGCCGTTTTGCCGGTATCGCAGTATCCCGACATCACGCCACCGCAGATCGTCGTTGAAGCGAACTACCCCGGAGCGAACGCCAAAGTGTTGGTCGACACGGTCGCCGTGCCGATCGAAAACCAGATTAACGGCGTTGAAAATATGCTGTATATGTCTTCGACGTCGACGGACACGGGGCAATACACGCTGACGATCACGTTCAACATCGGCACGGATCCCGACATCGCGCAGGTCAAAGTCGAAAACCGTTTGCAGCAGGTAACTTCCCAACTGCCCGCCATCGTCAACGCGGAAGGACTGACCGTTAAAACGCAGACGGCGAATATGTTGGCGATGCTGGCGCTAAGGTCGCCGAAACATTCCTATTCCGATTTGTATTTAAGCAACTTCGCCTATCAGAACATCAAAAACGTTCTGGCGCGTATCGAAGGCGTCGGCGACGTAACGATCTATTCCCCGAAATACAGTATGCGTTTGTGGGTGAATACGGAAAAAGCTTCGGCTCTGGGCATCACGAACACGGACATCATCAACGCCGTCAAATCGCAGAACACGCAGGCGTCCATCGGCGAAATCGCTTCCGCCCCGACGCCCGACGGCGCGACCGTGATGCTTTCCCTGACCGCGAAAGGGTTGCTTGATTCCGTCAAAGACTTTGAAGAAATCATCATCGCGACATCGCCTTCGGGCGGCATCGTGCGCCTGAAAGACGTCGCCCGCGTCGAACTTGGCGCGGAAACGTACACGATGAACGCGACGTATGACAATTCGCCCGCCGTCATTATGATGTTGAGCCAGACGCCCAATTCCAACTCGCTTTCCATTATGAAAAACGTTGAAAAGGAAATGGCGTCGCTGAAAGAAGGCTTTCCCGACGACATCGAATTTGAAATCGCCTATGATTCGACCAAGTTCGTCAAAGCCAGCATCGAAAGCATCATCGAAACGCTGGTCATCACGTTTTCCCTTGTCGTTCTGGTAACGTTCGTTTTCCTGAAAAATGTCAAAACGACGTTGATTCCGCTGATTACGATTCCGGTTTCCCTGATCGCGACATTCGCCGTGATTTACCTGCTGGGCTTCGACATCAACATTCTGACGCTGTTTGCGATGATTCTGGCGATCGGGCTGGTCGTCGACGACGCGATCATCGTTGTCGAACGCGTGGAATATCTGATGGCGGAGGAAAAGCTCAATTCCTTTGACGCGTCGATCAAAGCGATGAAGCAGATCGGCAGCGCGGTCATCGCGACCACGTTCGTTTTGCTGGCGATTTTCGTGCCGGTCGGATTGATGGCGGGCATCACGGGCAAAATCTATCAGCAATTCGCCGTTACGATCGCGACGTCCGTTGTATTTTCCGCATTCAACGCCCTGACGCTCAGCCCCGCCCTGTGCGCGATCTTTCTGAAAAACGACAAGCGGGAGGAAGCGAAAGGCTTTTTCAAATACTTCAACCGCACGATTGATTATTTCAAAGAAAAATACAGCTTTGTCGTCGGAAAACTGGCGGCGGGCCCCGTTTTGACGGCGGTTTTGCTGATTATCGCTCTGGCGGTCGCGGCATTCGGATTTCAGCATACGGCGACGTCTTTCCTGCCCGAAGAAGACCAGGGCCTGATTTTGGCGAACTTCCAACTGCCCAGCACGTCGCCCGTCAAAACGACGCAGGAGTTTCTGGACAAGGTCGGGAAAAAAGTCCTGAAAACAAAAGGCGTCAAATACTTCATCGGCGTCGCGGGGTACAGTATGCTGAGCGCTTCCGGCGAAAACACCGCGTTCGGCGTGGTCGGTCTGGAAGACTGGAGCAAACGGACGACGAAAGATTTATCTTTAAATTCCCTGCTTGAAAAATTGACGAAAGATTTTGAAGGCGACACGGAAGCGCAGATCGAATTTTTCGCCCTGCCCTCAATCCCCGGTGTCGGCAAAAGCAGCGGGCTGTCGTTGGAACTGTTGGCGACGGACGGCGCGAAAACGCCGGAAGACCTCTACAAAATTATGGGAAAATTCCTTTCCGAACTGGACGCTCTGCCCGAAATCGCCTACGCTTTTTCAACGTTTGACGTCAATTCGCCAAGCATTTTCCTCGACATCGACCGCACGAAACTGGAAGCGTTCAAAATCCCCGTCGGCACGCTGTTTTCAACGTTACAGAGTTCTTTAGGCTCTTCGTACATCAACAACATCACATTAAACGGTCAGGTCAACCGCGTGATTTTGCAGGCGGACGCGCCTTATCGTAAAAATCTGAAAAATCTGGAGGACATGTACGTCCAATCTTCGACGGGACAGATGATTCAGGTCAAGAGCTTCGCGACCGTCCGCACGGTCATGGCACCGAAAATCATCTACCGCTTCAACCAATACACGGAAGCGTCCGTCATCGCGCAGGCGGCGGAAGGTGTCAGCTCCGGCAGTGCGATCGACGCGGTCATCCGGGCGGCGAAAACAGACCTGCCCAAAGGATACAACATAGCGTGGACAGGCTTGAGTCTGCAGGAAATCGAAGCGTCGGGACTGGCGGTCTTTCTGATCTTTCTGGCCCTTATTTTCTGCTATCTGTTTCTGGTTGCGCTGTATGAAAGCTGGATGCTG
>JAFVEJ010000130.1 GCA_017476085.1 Alphaproteobacteria bacterium | reverse complement strand
TGGAAGAGTTGTTCTCTTTCGGGTGCAAAAGCGTCATTGCGGTAGGTGGTGCCGGCGTTTTGGAACCGGATATCGCCCTCGGCCATTTAATCATTCCGACCGGCGCCGTGCGTCAGGAAGGCACTTCTTATCATTATGTTGCTCCAAGCCGGTATATCGATCATTCACCGGAAATTATCGATAAAATGTGCGAATGTTTGAAAGAAAAAAAACTGCCTTTTGTTTGCGGGCGCACATGGACGACGGACGCCATATTTCGCGAAACGCAGGATTTAATCGAATTACGGAAAAAAGAAGGATGTGTCTGCGTTGAAATGGAAAACGCCACATTCGGAGCGGTCGCTCAATTCTATAACATCAAATTCGGACAAATCCTTTACGGAGGGGATTCTTTATGCGGCGATGTATGGGATAAACGGGATTGGGCGAATGAAGACGTTGAACAAAACGCGTGGTCGGAATTGTTGAATTTGGCAATGGAAATGGTGACGAAAATTTAAAAATGCCGGAAATATTCCGGAATTGCCGTTTGGCAGCAATAAAAAAAGCCTTGTTTTCAAACAAGGCTTTTTTATGTTCGAAACAGATGTTTATTCGATACAGCAGTCAACCGCTTTGCGCACGAAGCTTTTCATTTTAGCCAACGCGCCGACGGGTTCTTCCCCATGGCTTGTGGCGGCTTCTGCGGCGGCGGGAGCCGTAACGGCCGTCGCCGCTGACGTTTTTCCCATAGCGGCATCCACTTTGTCGGACAGCTTTTTAATATCTTCCGCTTTATCTTCAATCCATTTTACGTCGTCGAGGTTGATCATATTCATGTTCAATCCCCAGAACAGACTGTACAGATCGTAAGCTTTATTGAAAAGATCATAAGCCTGTTGTTTGTTGCCTAAGCTCTGCTGCTTTGTGCCGACTTCCATCAAACGCATCGAAGAAGCTAGCAAATGCTTTGAAATGCACCAGACTTCGCCTTCATAAGCGGGAATGACTTTCTGCATCAGCTGCTTTCTGGTTTCGCGAATTTCTTCAACCAAATCGTAAAAGGCGGTTTTTTCCGTTTTTGCGCCCGAAAAGATCAGGTGTTCTTCAATGGAAATCAAATTCATAATCGCAATCGTCAAATCCTGGTCCGAAGACAAATCTTTCGGGTTGACTTTCTTTTTAGCGTCGATTTTTTCAACGAACTCTTTGACGGTTTCTATTTTTTTCATGTATCCCTCCTTATTTTTTTTACATCGGCAAAATCGGGTAATAGTTCAAATAAACACTGGCTCCGAATAAAACAACCAGCGGCAGAACGACTTTTTCAAACGGAAAATGGGCGTGTCCGCCGTTGCGCGCTTTCATCCAGAAATACAGCTTTTCCGTATAGATGAACAGCAAAGCACCCGCAATCGCGCAGAACAGAAACGGATCCAAATAAAAAATGTACAAAATCGGGCGAGGCATATACATCAGATCTTTTATATACATAAAACCGACCGAACCGACGGAAATCAACATAAGCAACGCGTCACGTCCCCAAAAATGCCATTTTTTCTTGTTAAACCACAAAATCGCCCAGTAGCCGACCAGAGCGAGCAATGCTCCCGCCCATAAAGCGACGATATTGTCGTCAACGCCCAAATGTCTGGCAATTTCAAGCGAAGCGCCGATGGCAACCGTGCAGACGGCACAGGCCGGATTTGCCATAGCCGCACGGGGCAGAGCAACAAATGCGGATAAGACGTACAGTAACTTTTTCATGATAACTCCTTAAAAGCTGTATCTGATTTTTGATACCACTCTATCACATATTTTTTTGAAATGTTTAGAACAAAGTAGAAAACAATTAACGTTTTGGAGAATATAGTCTTTTTATCAGTTTTTTTGGAAAGGAACGAAAGAATGATCACATCCGTTCGTTGGCAGCATATTTTAGGCGTTGCGCGTCGGGCTAAAGAGCTGGCGGAAAAATTTCGTCCGGTGGATGAAAAGTTTGCCCAGGATATGTTTTTATTAGGGATGCTGCATGATTTCGGCTACGAGTTTTCCGAAGAGCCGGGGGAACATCCGGCGATCGGAGCGGAGATTTTGAAGCGTCAGGGCTATCGCTATTGGAAAGAAGTGGCGGATCATGGCAATGTCAATGCTGCCGAAGTTTCGGACGAATTGTTTATTTTAAGCTGTGCCGATATGACGACGGGACCGGGCGGAGAACATTTCACGATGCGGGAACGCATCGATAATATGGCACTGCGGTACGGCAAGGATTCTCATGCGCATAAAAAAGCGATCATTGCCGCCGAAAAACTGAAAGCTGATCCGCGCTATCAAAGTTTTAAAGGGATAATCGAATAGCCGTTTGAAGCCCTTGGTTTTTTTGAAAAAAGATTTTATGCCGGCAGTTTATATTTCTTTAAAGATTTTTGTTGAAAATAAATATCAGGAAAGAAAAACCTCTGTCCGGGAGCGATTCTGTCGGACAGAAAAAGGCTGATTGTCATTATAGACGAACAAGCCGTTTAAACAGGAAAGTCGAAAAGAATGGTCAACTATCTGTTTGATATTGCGCGCGCCATATTTGCCGCGGTCGTTATTTTGTTTTTTTTAATGCTGCCCGAATTTGTTTTAGGTTTGGTTTATCCGTCTTTTGCCCCTTGTTGGGATCCGATCCGGCTGAGTGTTTTGCTGATGTTGGCATTGTCTCTTTCTTTTGTGAAAAGCAAAAAGCTTTTGACATGCTTTTTGATCGTGTTCGGAGTCCTGCAGTTTGTTCAGATCGGTGTCGCGCTGTTTGCCGGGCATTATATGTCGCCGTTTGATTTGAACACGGTTGTTTGGAAACGTTTTGTTTTATCCGTTAAGGAAAGCGTTTGGTATCACTATTTGCTGGTATCGGGAATTGTTGTCATTCCGTATCTGGTATTGGAATATATTTTCGCCCGCGGAATTTTGAATCCGCCTTCCTTTAAAAAAGGCTGGATCGTCATGGTTTTATTTTTGGCGGGATTTTCCGGATATACGATTTCCGAACAAGGAAGAAATGAGGCGCAGACGGCGTGCTGTTATGCGTCCTATAATACTCTGAACGCTTCTGTTTTTTATGTGGCGGAAAAACTGCCGCAGAAAATCAAAAACAAATGGCCGGATTTTTCTTTCGGGGGATTGTCCGCTCAGGCGGCTGAAAAATAATTATTTTTTATCGTTGGGCCGTTTCCAGTTCGGCGGACAGTTCCAGCCATTCTTCTTCGGCTTTGTCGATTTCCGCTTCCAGTTGGGCTAGGGAAATCTGCATACTTTTAACTTTGGCTGCATTCATGCCGACCATATAAAGCGTCGGATCTTCCAGGATACCTTCAATTTGCCCTTTCTGATCGTTCAGTTTTTCAAGTTTTTTTTCAACGTCTTT
>JAFVEJ010000129.1 GCA_017476085.1 Alphaproteobacteria bacterium | reverse complement strand
TTTCGCGAACCAAATGCAGCTTGCGGACGACACCTTCCAAAGTATAAGGAACTTCCGAAATCAAGCAAACATCCGCATTTCCGGCAATAGCGGAATGCAGCGCGACATGACCGGCATCACGTCCCATCACTTCGCAGATCATCACACGGTGATGAGAAGAAGCCGTCGAATCCAAACGATCCAAAGCTTCAACGCAAACGTCGCGAGCCGTTGCGAATCCGACGGAGTGTTCCGTAATCGGCGTATCATTATCAATCGTCTTGGGAATACCGACCATCGTCACGCCTGCCCCGCGGCACAATCTGGAAACGATCGCCATAGAGCCGTCTCCGCCAATGACGACCAAAGCGTCCAATCCCAACTCACGGCAGCCGGCGCCAAAATCTTCCGTCAAATCTTTTGTCGTGCCGTCCGGCATCGGGTGAGCAAACGGACTGCCTTTATTGATTGTTCCCAACATCGTTCCGCCTAAACGAGCATAGGGTGCATGGAAATCTGCAATCGACATTTTACGATAACGCAGCGGGCGGAAAGTCAAACCGTCCGTCCCGTCAAGAATCCCGTAAACTTCCCAACCATATGTCCAGATAGCACGATGAACGACGGCGCGGATAACGGCATTCAAGCCTGCGCAGTCACCTCCGCTGGTTAAAACCCCAATTCTTTTGATTTGCGGCATATTTTAAAACTCCTAAGATTAAACCTTGTGTTTTTTTTCTCTGAAATAAATACCTTTTTTCTTACTTTTCTGCTAGTCTAAAATCAAGTTTTAAAACATTTTTTTTATCGGCAGGGCTGCGACTCTATGGAATCCTTTACACAAAGCCAAATTAAGCAACGATTGAATGCTTTAAGATCCGAACATCAAAAGCTGGATGCATTAATCGCGCAGGAAATGTTGTCCCCTATAACGGATCAGATTCGCACATGTCGGCTGAAAAAACGAAAACTTGCCATTAAAGATGAAATAGCTCAGTTGGAAAATATGCTGCTGCCTGATATTATCGCATAATTCTGCCGGAGCGTCACGTCTCTAATGAAAAAGATTGACAAGAAAACTTTTTTCTATGTTATTCTGCATTTCATAGTAACAACGAAGGAGACGGCATGTCTTTTTTTTCCGATCTTTTTAAAAGAAAACCGCAAGAACCCGAACCGCCCAGAACACGGCAGGATATGGAGGACTCTTTAACGGTTCAGTATATAGAGACATGTACGCATCAAACATCGCAAAGGACATTGCAGCATACCTTCCAAAGAAAACGACCGCCGCAAGAAAACGAGGTCAAACAGCTAAAAGAGGTTTTTGATTTAATTGCCTCCGTCCCTCAAGGACAAAAACTTTTAGACGAAGTTGCTCAAGGCGGTTATGAATTTTTCTTTGAAACCGCAAGGGGTGAAAATGACGGCTGTATGTATGCCGGAACAAAGAAAATTATGCTCTGCCCCTGTCAACATTCCAGCATTGCCGGTTTGGCTGCGACCGCATTCCATGAAATGACGCACGCCGTTCAAAATGACAGAACAAAGGGCAAACTGGATTATAAATGCGCGAATATGAATATGGCCGATCAAATTAAATTCCAGCGCGCGGCTGAAGCTGCCGCCTGGACGGAAGAAGCTAAATTCGCATATCAAATTCGCGAACAACACCCGGAAGTTGAGCGACATACCGCAAATTTCCCGATGTATCATACTTTCGTGCAGGAAATGGAAAAATCCGGCGATATGGCTAAAGCCGGAGAAGCCTGTTTTAAAGCATGGTACGGTTATAAGCATTATCAAACAATTTATGAACAGGATCACGTTCAAAATATTGCTTATTTTATCGGACAAGGAGCTATCCGAAAAGAAAACACTTTAATCGAAGCAATGTCTTCCGAAGACGTTTTAAAAAACGTTTTCATTTCTGATGATATCAAACAAAATATTGCTCCTGACTTTTTAACCTCGAAAGAGGCTTTTTCCATTTCCAAAGAAGCCGTTAAAAAACTGGATAATACAGTGAAATTTTATTACAAAGACAGAAAAGAAGATTTGTCCTTGCACAATATGTATTCTTATGAGACCGGAAAAACCTATGCTTCGCAAGAAAAACCTAAAGAAGCCCTTGCGGCCTCCGTTCGCCCGCAAGCATCTATGATGACATCGCTCGCCCAAATTGACAAAACGGTCAAAACCAAACAAACAATTGCGGCTAAAGCTAAGAATCGAAGCCTTTAATACCGAGCCTTCCTTTCCTATATGAAATAAAGCATTGCCGCCCGTCCGCGGCCGTTTCCATTTGCGCGGGTCTCAGTCCCGATTTCATCTGTCCGGCGTGCACCAGTTCGTGAAACAGCGAAGACTGGATATAGCGGTCGATACCGTTTTTCCCTTTGTTGGCCATTTGACGGTCAACGATCAGACCGTGATAAACCAAAGCCCTTTGCAGTCCGTCATACACCGGAGCCGTTTGCACGTCATCGTACGCGACACGCACCGAAACATCGGACAGAACGGAATCTTTCCGGCAAACGGCATTCGTTTTTTTCAGCTCGGAGACAGGAAAGCTTCCCTTTTATCCGATCGGTCCAACGTTTTTCCGAATTTTTCAAAATCAATATAGCCGCCTATGAAAAAAAATAACTTTAATAATTATACACCTTTGCGGCGGCATTATCCTTTTTTTCATTAAACGGCGTTGTTTCCATAAAGAAACCGGCGATTTCCTCCGCGGAATACGAATCGTTGCGCATCCACCAACGCACCGTTTCGGCAAAATCGCAGACCATATGGTTCAACATATAGCCGCGCGGCGCTTCAAACGCCGTTTTATCCAGTTCGTCAGCGAAGACGCGCTCCAGATTCTTTCTGAACGAGCGCATGAACATTTCCGCGCCGTCGCAGGACAAAAGCCCTTTTATATACCGTTTATTTTCCCGGACGTGGTACAGGATATGCGTTACTTTGCCGCTCAGGTTCCGTCCGGTCAAAGTGAAATCGTGCGTATTTTCCTTTGTTTGCACTTCGGCGAAGACGTGTTCGAATATTTCGGAACACAGCGCGTCCAGCAATTTTGCCTTTGTTTCAAAATGCGCATAAAAAGTGCTGCGCCCTATATCAGCCGCATCGATGATTTCCTGAACGGTTATGTCCGAATATTCCTTCTTTTCCAACAGGCCGGTAAAAGCCTTGTAAACGGCCTGACGCGTTTTCTTTTGACGGCGATCCATAGTATCCTCCCGAACAGTTAAAGCAAAATGTCCAGTATCGAACGTTTGATCGGATTTGCTTCTTGTTCCCGATTTTCAATACATTATACTCATAAACAAACAAAATGTTCATTATTTTTTGGTGGAGACGGTACTATGCTGAAAAGAATTAAAGAATTTTGCGAAAGCGTTCCGATGACGGTGATATCCGGCCTGTTCGTCGCGGTTTCTTTTTTCCTGCCCGAAGCGGCGGAATTGGCTTGGGGCGCTATTTTCATCAGCGGTTTTCCCCTGCTCCACTCGGCAGTCTCCCGTTTGCTTCGCGCCGAAGGGATAAAGAAAATATCCTCCTCCCTTCTGGTATCCGTTGCCATGATCGCCGCGATTTCGATCGGGGACTTGTTCGCCGCGGCTGAAGTCGCTTTCATTATGGCCCTTGGCGAATTATTGGAAGACCTGACCGTCAGACGCGCCGGAAAAGGATTGAAAAGGCTGACGGATCTGGCACCGCCGACGGGCAGGCTTCTCTGCGGCGCGGAGGAAAGAACGGTTCCCGTCGATGAAATAAAGAAAGACGATCTGCTTCGCGTCCTGCCGGGAGAAACGATCCCCGCCGACGGCATCATTGTCAGAGGGGAAACCACCGTCGACCAGTCGGCGTTGACCGGAGAAAGCCTGCCTGTCGAAAAAACGGTCGGGGAACGTGTCTTCAGCGGCTCCGTCAACCGTTTCGGCTCTATTGACATTAAAGCCGCTCAAACAGGTCGGGACAGTTCTTTGCAAAAACTGATAGCGATGATCGA
>JAFVEJ010000128.1 GCA_017476085.1 Alphaproteobacteria bacterium | reverse complement strand
AATCTGGCGGAAGTGCGGGAAAATCCGAATTATATCTTTATCAAAGGCGATATCACGGACAAGGAACTGGTCGAAAAAATTTTTGCTGAACACGATATCCGCGGTGTAATCCACTTCGCAGCCGAAAGTCATGTCGATAATTCAAACACAGGACCGGAAATTTTTGTTAAAACGAATGTTTTGGGAACATTTACCTTGTTGGAAACGGCTCGCCGTCATTGGATGACGGCTCCGGGACAGGTGAAGGACGGTTATGAAAAATGCCGCTTCCATCACATTTCCACGGACGAGGTATATGGCACTTTGGGGGAAACCGGATTCTTTACGGAAACGACGCCGTATGCGCCGAATTCTCCTTATTCCGCTTCAAAAGCGTCTTCGGATATGTTGGTAAGGGCGTATCATCATACTTACGGAATGAACGTGACGACATCCAATTGTTCCAATAACTATGGCCCTAAACAGCATGGAGAAAAGCTGATTCCGACCATTATCCGCAAGTGCCTGAACGGAGAAAATATCCCGATTTACGGTGACGGAAAAAATATTCGTGACTGGCTGTATGTACTGGATCACTGCAAGGCGATTGATTTGATTTATCATCAGGGACGTTCGGGCGAAACATATAATATCGGCGGACGCAATGAACGCAATAATTTGCAGATTGTTGATTCGATTTGTTCGATTTTGGATCGTGAAGTTCCGCGCAAAGAAGGTAAGTACAAAGACTTGGTTACGTTCGTAAAAGATCGTGCCGGTCACGACCGCCGTTACGCGATTGATGCGACAAAGCTTGAAACCGAATTGGGGTGGAAAGCGGATGAAAACTTTGATACCGGAATCGTCAAAACGGTCGAATGGTATTTGAAAAACAGACGGTAAAAAATGAAAGTCCTGATTTATAGGGATTACGGATGCGCCGCTGTCGATTCTTTATATGAAGAGGTGAACTCTTATTTTGCTTCATCGGATTTGGAAGTGGGCTTTACGGACGCTGCGGAAATCAAGGCAGGTGTTTTAAATAAGGACGTTAAAGCTTTTTTCCTGGGCGGCGGTGCCGGGAATCCGTTTATGCAGAAATTGGAGGGAATCGGAAACGATCGAATCCGTGCTTATGTTGAAAACGGAGGAATTTATTTCGGAATTTGTGCCGGAGCGTATTACGCCTGCCGGGATGTTATCTTTGAGAAAGATATTCCCGAACTGTGCATAGAAAATCAGTGCGGATTAAACCTTATAGAGGGCAGGGCAGTCGGTACGCTTTATAAGGAATTGGATTTGCTGCCGTATTCTTTAACCGCTTTTTCGGCGCGCGTTGTTCATATACGCTTCAATGACGGGGAAACATATCCGGCTTTGTATCATGGCGGCCCTTGGTTTGATCGGGTTAACGGCACGGTTTTAGCTGTCTATGAAGAAGCCGGACAAAAGCCGGCCGTTATTGAAAAACGGTTCGGATGGGGAAAAGTTATTTTGTCCGGCGTTCATTTTGAAGACGGAGAAAGAATCTTGAAAAAAGGATTGCATTCCCTGCGCTGTGATAAAGAAGCCGCCGAACGTAATTTTGAGGAAATGCGTTTACAGGAAGGCAGACGCAAAGAATTGTCGGAACGGTTGCTGCGGTTGATTTAAAAAATCGTGCATTCTGACAGAATTTTACTGGCTGAGCAAATATATACCTTCGGTTTATTTAATTATTGACTTTATTACTATTTTATTTTACTTAGAAAGAAAGAGTTTCTCAACTCTTTGTGAAAACTTAAATTAAGGATTTATATTATGAAAAAAGTAGCTTTTTTTGCTTTGATGCTGAGCACATTGGCTTTGTCTGCCTGCACGGGCGTTCGTGGTTATGATGGCAGCGGTAAAGTTTGCGAAAATGATACGTTCTTGGGCATTTCCATTATTGAAATGGTTTCTCCTTGCTCAAAATAAGCTGTTTTTTTTACGGCAGAAAAA
The DNA here is from genome assembly GCA_017476085.1 of Alphaproteobacteria bacterium. The sequence continues at coordinate 4,805 of JAFVEJ010000128.1, read as the reverse complement.
AGTCTCTGTTTGTCAGAGGCTTTTTTTTTGAAAAAAATCAGCGTTGTTTTTATGGCGGTAAGGCGAAAAAAGCCTTGTCAGGTTTATCCGTTTTCGCTAAAATGTGTCTAAAGTTTTTCGCGAGGTTTTGAATCTCTGCGTTTTTTGAAAGGATTCTTCAATGGCTGAAAGCAAAATTCTTCCCGGCAGTACGGAAAAATTAGGGGCAACGTATGACGGCAAAGGCGTCAATTTCGCGTTGTTTTCCGAAAATGCGACAAAAGTGGAGCTTTGTTTGTTTGATGAAAACGACAATGAAACACGCATAGAGCTGCCGAATCGGTCGGAAGACGGTATTTGGTCCGGATATTTGCCGGGACTGAAGCCGGGAATGCGCTACGGTTATCGGGTGGATGGGCCTTTTGATCCCGAAAAGGGAATGCGCTTTAATCCGAACAAGCTGCTGATAGATCCTTATGCGCGTCAGTTGGATCGTGAATTTGAATGGCATGATTCCTTTATGTGTTCCAATATCGGCGATCCGAATTCAATGAATACGGAAGATTCCGGCAAGTATGCGCCTAAAGCCATTATTCAGGATCCGGAGGCTTTGAAAGCGGTCGGAACGGTTGAGCGTCCGAATGTGCCTTGGGAACAAACGGTCGTCTATGAAACGCATACCAAAGGCTTTACGATGAAGCATCCCGATGTTGCCGAAGCGGATAAAGGCAAGTTTTCCGGTATGGCGAATCCGGAAGTTATGAAATATATCGAAGAGCAGGGGATTTCTTCCGTCGAATTGCTTCCCGTTCAAGCGTTTGCAACGGATAAAAGCTTGGATGACAAGGGATTGTCCAATTTCTGGGGATATGAACCGATCGCTTATTTTGCGCCTCATCCCGATTACGGCGATCCGGTCGAATTTAAAAAAATGGTGAATGCTTACCATGCCGCCGGCAAAGAAGTGATTATGGACGTAGTATATAATCATGTCGGCGAAGGTGATGTTTTCGGTCAGATGATCGGACTGAAGGGGATCGACAGCGCTTATTACTTTGTGCATGATCCTGAAGATAAATCTAAATATCGTAATGAAACCGGATGCGGCAACGCTTTGGATATGACAAAACCGATGGCGCGCCGTTTAGCTGTCGATTCTCTGCGTTATTGGGCGGAAGAAATGGGGGTTGACGGTTTACGTTTCGATCTGGCGACCGTTATGGGCCGCGGTAAGGAAGGTGAGCCCGCTAACCGTGATTTTGACAAGAATCATCCCTTTTATGAAGCGTTGAAAAATGATCCTGTTTTGTCAAAATGCAAACTGATCGCTGAACCCTGGGACTGCGGCGGCGGCGGATATCAGGTCGGTAACTTCCAGAAAAACTGGATGCAGTGGAACGATCGTTTCCGTGATGATACGCGTCGCTTCTGGTGCGGCAGCGAAGGATACGCGGCCAAGATGGCGCAACGTATGACGGCTTCCGACGATATGCGCAATCAGGATGAGCCGGAAAAATCGCCTTCCATTAACTTTGTGACGGCGCATGACGGCTTTACGGCAAAAGATTTATGGTCGTACAACCAGAAACATAATGAAGCTAATCCGTGGAATAACACGGACGGATGCGGTGATAACCATGGTACAAACTGGGGGCATGAAGGCTACCGCGATGAAGGGTTGGACGAATTCCGCAATAAGATGGTTCGCAATTTGGAAGCCACTTTATTGATGGCCGCCGGTGTGCCGATGCGTTTGGCCGGTGATGAATTCAATCGTTCTCAGGGCGGCAACAATAATCCTTACTGTCAGGACAACGAAACCAGCTGGGTCAACTGGGACAAAATTTCCGATCGTGACGTACAGTCCGCGGATATGATCGGTTTTATCACCAAACTGCGCCGTGATCATCCCGTGTTGGCCAATGTATCGTATTTTGACGGTCAACCGGTTGACGATAAAGGAACAAAGGACATTACTTGGGTTCGTCCCGACGGTCAGGAAATGACGGGAGCCGATTGGGCGCCGTATGCGAAAACGCTGTCTTATGTTTTGGCCGGTGAAAAAACAAAGAAAGACGGCAAGCCCGCGGATGATGACTTTATGGTGATTATGAACGCGCATAACGGCGACATTGATTTCAAACTGCCGCCTGCGCCGAATGGCCAGAAATGGGAAGTCGCTTTTGATACCGCTCATTTGGGGGCGGAGAAACTGCCTGTGGAAAAACGCGAAGTAAAAGGCGGTTCTTATCGGGCTCAGGCTCATTCTATGATCGTTTTGCAGGCTGTTCGTGAAGAAAACCGGACAAAAGAGCGGACGACTGTTAATGAAAGCGTTCTTGCCCAGATGAAGAAAAATCATTTTTCAAGGTAAAATGAAATGTTAAAAGAAGTGTTGGCGCAAAAATCGCCTAAAGGAGAAAAAACGGAAGGCGTTATTGCCGGTGTTAATGTGCAATATAGTGATGCTTCGGAAAAACGGAAGCTGACGATCATTCTGAACAAGCTGAAAAAAATTCCAACCGGTCGGAAAACATTAGAAAATCTGGCTGAATACGGAACAATCGTTTCTTTAGAACGGATCGGCGCGTGGGGTGGATTCAGTGCCAAGGACAATAGAATTTATTTAAGCGCCAACGCTAAAAACGATAAGTTGTGTTCGACGCTGGTTCATGAAGCGCGTCATGCCACTCAATCCAGACGCCAAGACAATAAAACTCTTTTACATGACGATTATGATTTGGAAACACAGATTCGTCTGGAACGGGCGAAAGAAGCGGATGCGCAGGTTTTCGCGTATCAGGCTGTCGGCGAATGGGCTCAAACGGGGGATCAGAGACCGTTTCAGGAATTTTGTGCCGCTTATCCCCGGACATGCAATTTTTATCATTACGAGAGGATGAATAAAAAAATAAAATACGGGACAAATGAATCGCGTTCCGTTCTTTTCCAAGCTTTTTTTGATGATAAAGATCGTGTGGCTCTTTATGAAAACACATATATGAATAATGATGCTTTGTCCAATTTCGCTAAACATATTAAAGGAGAAGCCGGAAGCGAGAAGAGACGTGATGTTCATTTGACGACGGATCAAATCGCAGCTATTACCTGCGGTGAATATATGGCCGATTACGATGCCTTTTTGCGCAGTGATAAAGTAATGGGCGTCAAGCTGAAGACAAAAGATATTTTGGCGATAACCTCTGCTGCGCAGGGAAAGGATATCGGCGCAGATAAGTTGCCTGTTTCTTCCGAATATGTCGGACTGATGGAGGTGAATGGTATCGCGACTTCTTCTGTCGGCGATGTTCGCAACTCGGCCGGAAAGATTGTGGAAAGAGCGACCGGATTGAAGACGCGTCAGGAAGTTGAAGCGCTTTATAACGATCCTGTCGAAAAACAAGCGGAAACGGTCAAAGATTTTGATGCGGAAGCGCGTGACGCTTTCCGGCGCGGAAAAATAGCTGAAAGGTTTATCCATTATTTCCGGAATTTGTCTGATATTTCCGATGCCTCTATAACGCGCAAAATTACCTCAAACGAGGAGAAAAAAGCCGCTGCTCAAAAAATTATTGATGAAAAAACGGCGGAAAATGCTGATTTGCGCGATTATGTGACAGTCGCCGCGTTCATTGAAACAAACCGCGAAACAAATCCTGAATTGGTAAATCAGGCAATGGCTTTGCCGGAATTGTCCGAAAGCGTAAAAAAGGAATTGCGTTTCGATAATACGGTTTTGACTCGCCCGTCCGAACAAAAGGCTTTGCCGTTGTCCGAAAAGGAGAAGGCTTCGTTGAAAGCGTTGCGCAAAGGATTGTCCCGTTCGGCAAAAGAACCGGCTCAGATAAAAGCCGCGCAAATCTTAGCTGCTCGGGCGACACAGCGCTAAACGTTTTTTTCAAAAACATAGTCATCCATAACAAAGCCGCTTCCGATGTCCGTTTTTTCTTCGCGGGCGATTTGGAATCCGACTTTTTTGTAAACGGTCAGAGAACCGGTGTTATGCCTGTTGCAGGTTAATCGGATAACCGGCTTGTTGTTTTGTTTTGCGATCTGTTCGGCATAGGCGAGCATCATGCGGGAATATCCGTTTCCCCGATACTCTTTTTGAATATACAGTTTGCTTAAAAAGAGGCAGTCTGCATCCAGCCGAAGCCCGATATATCCGATTTGTTTTTCTTCAAGCATCAAGGCAAAATACAGATATCCCTGTTTGATCTGCGCCCGAATGGCTGTTTCCGATTGAAACTTATCCAACATATAATCGACTTGCGCCTGTCCGATCAGCGGCGTGAAGTATTCGTTCCAAATCGTTTCGGCTAAAACGGCTGTTTTCTTAATGTCCCGATCGGATAAAACGGACGTTAAAGACGGTAATATCATTTGAATTTATTCTCCTTAAACGATACATATCGGATTTAAAAAACGATCCGTCCGATAAAGCAATAAAAAAATGATCGGTTGTTTTTGAATGTTTCAAATGTTTGAATTTTTGAAAAAAATCCTGAAAATCTCTTTATTTTCCCTTGACTCTTAAAGCTGTTTTTGCAATTATGCACTTCCTGAAGAGTAGGAAAATCAGGGGATTAGTCTGCTTTTTTGACTCTTTAAAGGTTTTGGAAATGGCGGATTTCTGCCGTTTTCGTTTGTTTAGCTTTTCGGTTCGACCGCAGAGGTTGGAATCGAGTAAGTGTGTTGTAACGGTTAGATTAGGAAAGAGGAATTTAATGCCTACAATTAACCAATTAATTCGCAGTCCGCGTAAACCGCGCGTAAAGCGTAATAAAGCTCCTGCTTTGCAGGCCTGTCCGCAAAAACGCGGCGTT
>JAFVEJ010000127.1 GCA_017476085.1 Alphaproteobacteria bacterium | reverse complement strand
CTAACCAATAAAAAAACACCCCGAACGGGGTGTTTTTTTATTGGTAGGCGACTACGGATTCGAACCGCAGACCCTCTCGGTGTAAACGAGATGCTCTAACCAGCTGAGCTAGTCGCCCGTTACGAAGAAATTTATACAGGAATTGTCCTCAGATCACAAGCAAAAAAAACAAGCGGCTGCAAAACGCAAGCCGCCTGTTTCAAGAACTAAAGTTCGCTATTAGTTTACAGCGTCCTTCAAACCTTTGCCGGCCTTAAATTTCGGCTGTTTAGAAGCCGGAATGTTGATTTTGGCGCCGGTGCGGGGATTGCGGCCTTCGGTCGCGGCACGCTGTGCAATGCTGAAAGTTCCAAAGCCAACTAAACGGACTTCATCGCCTTTCTTCAAAGCGCCGGTAACGGCATTCAATAAAGCGTCAACAGATTTGCTGGCGTCGGTCTTGGACAGACCGGTGTTTTTAGCAACTTCAGCTACGAGATCGTTCTTATTCACTTGAGGGCTCCCTCTATTAAAATTAAAAGACAAAACTCAGATTCAAATTAACGAATCTAAAAAGAAGTTTAGAACGTAGATCTTTGCCAGGTCAATAAGAATAAGCGCTTTTTTTTTGCTTTTTTTCTTTTTTCGGTCGTTTTTTCAAAAAATTATAGAAAATGAGGTTTGTAATAAAGAGAATAAAATAAAGAAATACAACCATTAAAAGAATATTCCGGCGTTTCGGATAAAAAAATTCCCTCAAAGTGAATGATTCACTGAGGGAATTTTCGAACAGGAGTCTTCAAACTTAATGGCAGCTGAGTTTTTCTCCTGCGTTTTCGTCTTGGTTTAATATTTCCGTTTTAGCTTTGTTTTCCTCTTCCTCATTCCATTCAATCGGGATTAAAGGACGAATCAAAGCGCGTTTTAAGACTTCTTCCGCTGTGGAAACGGGAATGATCGTCATACCGGTTTTCACGTTGTCCGGAATTTCTTCCAGATCTTTTTTGTTGTCCTGCGGAATCAGAACCGTTTTTATCCCTGCACGCAATGCGGCCAACAGCTTTTCTTTCAAGCCGCCGATCGGCAAAACTTTACCCAACAGCGTGATTTCTCCGGTCATAGCAATATCTTTTGAAACGGGAATGCCCGTCATTGCAGAAACCAAAGAAGTGCACATCGCGATACCGGCAGACGGGCCGTCTTTCGGGGTTGCGCCTTCGGGAACGTGAATATGAATGTCGCGCTTGTCAAACAGATCGGGACGAATGCCGAATGTCAAAGCATGGGAGCGCACAAAAGAACGGGCCGCCGCTATAGATTCTTTCATCACATCGCCAAGCTGACCTGTTTGTGAAACACGTCCGTGCCCATACATCATAACGGCTTCAATCGACAGGATTTCTCCGCCGACTTCCGTCCATGCCAAACCTGTTGTGACTCCGACTTGATCCTGTTTTTCGGCAACACCGTAAGTATAAACGGGAATGCCGGCATATTTTTTCAAATTGCGTTCGGTGATATTGACGGATTTTTTCTTGGTCGTCATCAATTCTTTTGCCGCTTTGCGCGCCAGTCCGGCTAAAGCCCGATCAAGATTGCGCACGCCGGATTCGCGAGTGTATAAACGCACCAGAGAACGCAAAGCATCATCGCTGACCGTCCATTCTTTTTCGCTCAGGCCGGCGGCCTTGCGCTGTTTTTTAATTAAGTGACGTTTGGCGATTTCAATTTTTTCGTCTTCCGTATAGCCGGCAATCCGGATGATTTCCATACGGTCCAACAACGGACGCGGCATTTTTAAAGAGTTTGCCGTTGTAATAAACATCACGTCGGATAAGTCGTAATCGACTTCCAGATAATGATCGTTAAAGGTCGAATTTTGCGCCGGATCCAATACTTCCAATAAAGCGGAGGAGGGATCGCCGCGCCAATCCGCGCCCAGTTTGTCAATTTCATCCAACAGAAACAGCGGGTTGCGGGTTTTGACTTTTTTGATGCTTTGGATGATTTTGCCCGGCATAGAACCGACATACGTCCGGCGATGACCGCGAATTTCAGCTTCGTCGCGCATACCGCCTAACGAAGCGCGGACAAATTTGCGTCCCGTTGCGCGGGCGATCGATTCGCCCAAAGACGTTTTACCGACCCCCGGAGGGCCAACCAGACACAAAATCGGACCGTTGACGGATTTGGTTTTCTTTTGAACGGCCAAATATTCGATAATACGTTCTTTGACTTTTTCCAATCCGTAGTGGTCTTCATCCAGAATTTCCTCGGCTTTTTTCAAATCTGTCTGAATGGGCGTTTTTTTGCCCCATGGCAGATCCAGAAGCCAGTCCAGATAATTGCGGATAACGGTCGCTTCGGAAGACATCGGACTCATATGACGCAGTTTTTTTAATTCGGAGTTAGCTTTGCTCTTTGCTTCCGCCGACATTTTTGTTTTTTTGATTTTGGCTTCCAGTTCGTCCAATTCGGCGGAACCGTCTTCGTCGCCCAGCTCTTTCTGAATCGCCTTCATCTGTTCGTTCAGATAGTAGTCGCGCTGAGACTTTTCCATTTGTTTTTTGACGCGGCGGCGGATTTTCTTTTCGACCTGCAGCACGCCCATTTCGGCTTCAATATAACCGAAAAGTAATTCCAAACGCGTGAAAACATTAGGCGTTTCAAGCAGATTCTGACGATCGGCCAGTTTCAAGGATAAGTGAGACGCAATCACGTCCGCCAGTTTGGACGGATCTTCTATTTGACCGATAGACAACAAAATTTCAGGCGGAATCTTTTTGTTTAAACGGACATATTCTTCAAACTGCGCCATTAAAGAACGCATAAAGGCGGAAATATCATCTTTAGCATTGATTTTATCAGTCAGCTCTTCTGCCTGTGCCTGAAAACAAGAATCCGTATCGGTAAAATTTTCAATTTTAACGCGTTTAACGCCTTCTACCAAAGCCTTGACCGTTCCGTCCGGCAGACGAAGCAGCTTCACCACGGATCCCATCGTGCCAACGGGATACATATCTTCGGCCTTCGGATTGTCAAGTGCCGGATCCTTTTGCGTCAACAGAATAATCTGACGATCGGCATTCATAGCCATATCCAATGCTTTAACGGATTTTTCGCGTCCGACAAACAGCGGTACGATCATATGCGGAAAGATAACAATGTCCCGTAAAGGCAATAAAGGATAAACTTTTTCTTCAACAGGGGCGTTCATGATAACCACCTCATAAAAGTTGTTTAAATCGGTTAATAGATAAGATCAAAATAAAGAAACCTCAAGGAGTATAAATTAAAAAACTTATGCGCTTGTCGCTTCTTCATTTTTAGACGGATTGTATATTCTCAGCGGCTGTTTTTCACCGGAAACGACTGTTTCATCAATGACAATTTCGCTGACATCTTCCATAGAAGGCAACTCGAACATCGTATCCAATAACAGCCGTTCGATGATTGCGCGCAGGCCTCTGGCGCCGGTTTTGCGTTCGACGGCTTTTTGAGCAATAGCTTTTAACGCTTGCGGCGTAAAGGTCAGTTTGACATCTTCCATCGCGAATAAAGCCTGATATTGCTTGACGAGAGCGTTTTTCGGTTCCGTTAAAATGGAGATTAAAGCGTCTTCGTCCAAATCTTCCAATGTCGCAATGACGGGAACGCGGCCGATAAATTCGGGAATCAATCCGAACTTTAACAAATCTTCCGGTTCGATATCGTGCAGTATTTCACCTGTTTTGCGGTCATCCGGCGCGGATACTTTTGCGCCGAAACCTATGGAAGATTCGTTCGTTCTTTGCGCAATTACTTTTTCCAAACCGGCAAAAGCGCCGCCGCAGATGAACAAAATGTTCGTTGTGTCAACCTGTACAAATTCCTGCTGCGGATGCTTTCGCCCGCCCTGCGGAGGAACGGAAGCAACAGTGCCTTCAATGATTTTCAACAAAGCCTGCTGAACGCCTTCGCCGGACACGTCGCGGGTAATCGACGGGTTTTCGGATTTTTTGGAAATCTTGTCGATTTCATCAATATAAATAATGCCGCGCTGCGCTTTTTCCACGTCATAGTTGGCCGCCTGCAGCAGTTTTAAAATGATGTTTTCAACGTCTTCGCCGACATAACCGGCTTCGGTCAATGTCGTTGCGTCCGCCATACTGAAAGGAACATCTAAAATGCGGGCAAGCGTTTGAGCAAGCAGCGTCTTTCCGGATCCGGTGGGGCCGATCAGCAAAATGTTGGATTTGGAAATTTCTACATCATCCTTTTTGGCATCTTTGGTCGCCAGACGCTTATAATGATTATAAACGCTGACGGACAGAACTTTTTTTGCCAGCTCCTGACCGATAACGTAATCATCCAGAACCTCTTTTATTTTTTGAGGCGAAGGCATTTTTTCCGTTTTCGCATCCTCGCTTTTCAAATGTTCTTCCGTGATAATGTCCGTGCAAAGACTGACACATTCATCGCAAATGAAAGCATTCGGTCCGGCAATCAGTTTTTTGACTTCATGCTGGCTTTTCCCGCAAAACGAGCAGTAGAGCGTTTCTTTTTTATCTTTAGAGTTCTTTTCTGTCATAGCGGTTGTTTCCTTTGTTGTTCGGATGCAATGAGAAAGGGATGCTGAATTTCTATTCTTCTTCGGGCTTCGGGCGGGAAGAAACGACTTCATCGACCAATCCGAAAGCTTTGGCTTCTTCGGCGCTCATAAAATTGTCGCGTTCCATCGCTTTTTCGATGGTTTCCAAAGTCTGGCCGGTTTGTTCGACATAAATATTATTTAAACGGGAGCGCAACGCCAGAATTTCACGGGCGTGAATTTCAATATCGCTGGCTTGGCCTTTAAAACCGCCGGAAGGTTGATGAATCATCACGCGGGCGTTCGGCAGGCAGAAACGCTTTCCTTTCTGGCCGGCGCACAGCAGCAAAGACCCCATGGAAGCCGCCTGGCCGATGCACAGCGTGGATACGTCGCAACGGATATAGTTCATCGTATCAAAAATCGCCATGCCGGAAGTGACGACACCGCCCGGAGAATTGATATAAAAAGCGATGTCTTTTTTCGGATTTTCGGATTCTAAAAACAACAGCTGAGCGCAGATCAAACTGGCAACTTCATCGTGTACTTCTCCGGTTAAAAAAACGATTCTTTCCTTTAATAATCTGGAGTAAATATCGAAAGAACGTTCTCCGCGGCTGGTCTGCTCTATGACCATCGGAACCAGAGTGTTCATATAAACGTCCATAGGATCGCGTTCGTACATGTTTTATTCTCCTGTTTTTTGCCGTTAAAGGGAACCGCCGGAATTTGTCCCGCGATTCCCTTTTATAGTTCAATCAAAGAAAAGTTTCAAAAACGTTATTCTTCCGTTTTTTTCTTGGCGGCTTTTTTGGCCGGTTTCTTTTCTTCAGGGGTGTCTTCTTTGTCCTTAGCGGTTTTCTTTGCGGCTTTTTTAGCTTTTTTAGCGGGCTTTTTCGCGTCTTCCGCTTCGGCTTTATAAAGTTCTTCCGGAGTGACTTTGACTTCGTTCAACTTGACGCCTTTTAAGATAAAGTCGATGACTTTTTCTTCAAACAGCGGTGCGCGCAGTCTGTCCAGCATTTCCGGATGTTTGTTGTAGAATTCGAAAACGGCTTTTTCCTGTCCGGGGAATTGGCGGGCTTCCATCATAATGGCGCGGTTGATATCGGCGTCGGTGACGGAAATTTTGTTCTTCATGCCGATTTCGGCCAGCAATAATCCTAAACGGACACGGCGTTCCGCAATAGAGCGGTATTCTTCCTTCAGTTCATCATCGGATTTGCCGGCATCGTCTTCGTCAAGCTGATTTTTTTCTTTGGCGGACAGAACCTGTTTCCAAATAGCATCAAATTCCAAATCCAGCATTCCTTCCGGAACGGGGAAATCGTGTGCCTCGGCTAAAGCGTCCAGCAGAACGCGTTTCAGATTGCTCATAGATACGCCTTCATATTCGCGGGATAACTCCAAGCGAATCATGTCGCGCAGTTCATCAACGGAATTTTTGCCGAACAATTTGGCAAAGTCATCATTGATCTGCGGTTCTTTTTTGGCGCGCAGTTCTTTAACCGTTACGGCAAAGACAGCATCTTTTCCGGCCAGGTCTTTAGCATGGTAATCGGCGGGGAAGGGAACTTTGACATCGACTTTTTCGCCTGCTTTTTTACCGACCAGCTGGTCTTCAAAGCCCGGAATGAAAGAGCCGGAACCTAATTCCAGATAGTAATTTTCGCCTTTTCCGCCTTGAAATTCGACTCCGTCAATGGAACCGACGAAATCAATGACGGTAATATCTCCTTTTTCTGCGGCGCGGTCTTCTTTGACCGGTTCGGATTCGCTGCGGCCCGCGGCCAGACGTTCCAAAGCTTTTTCAACTTCGTCATCGGAAATTTCGGCAATCAGCTTGTCCAAAGAAATTGTTCCGAAATCAACAGGCGTAATTTCCGGGACGACTTCAACATCCAGAGTAAATTCCAGATCTTTGCCTTCATCAAAGGAAACGATTTCAATCTTAGGACGCATAGCAGGACGCAAAGACCGTTCGGACAGAGTTTTATTGGTTTCGGATTGGATCAATTCATCCAATACGTCACCCATAACGGCCTTTTCATAGCGTTGACGCAGAAAACTTTCGGGAGCCTTTCCTTTGCGGAACCCCGGAATGGATGCGTTTTCGCCGATTGATTTGATTTTGTCAGTGACTTTGGAAGCGATTGTTTCAGCAGGGACGACCACTTTAAAACCGTGTTTCAATCCTTCTGCTTTTGTTTCAGTTACCTGCATTTCTTTTTTCCTAAAAATTAAATACCTTTAAGCCTGACAGTCTAAAATTGGTGCGGGCGAAGGGACTTGAACCCCCACGGCCGAAGCCACCAGAACCTAAATCTGGCGTGTCTGCCAATTCCACCACGCCCGCATTTCGACTTGTCAAAATACGCTTGAAGGAGTCTATAGCATAAAAATAAGAAACGACAAACATTTTTAAACTAAGGGGCTGATAATTTTACACATCCGTTTTTCAAAAAAATACGGCAGGATAAAATAATTCTTGAATTTATCGCAAAGAGCTTATATAAAAGCCTTTCGGAGCCGGCTTGGCACAGTTGGTAGCGCAGTTGATTTGTAATCATCAGGTCGGGGGTTCAAATCCCTCAGCCGGCACCATAAAAAAGGGCGGGGAAGTTTGTTTCCCGTCCTTTTTTATGTTTGCGCTTTATTTTTTATCGGCGTTTTTGGGCTGTCCCGCTATTAAAACGGCTTTAATTTTCAAGGCTTGCGGATCGAAAATGATAATTTTATTTCCCGAAAAGTCGGATTTTATTCTTAAACAGAGCATGTTGGCGCAGGAATGGCTGTCTTCTATGTATTCGTCTTTGTTCAATCCCAAATAAGTTTCGGGACTTTTTTCCGTTTCGATTTTTTCAGGCGCCGAGATAACGGCAGGGCTTTTAGAACGGCTGAAAAGTTTCGGCGTTGTCTTATAATTGACTAAAGCGTATACAATTCCGCCCAGCGTCAGAAAAATCAAAAAAGTGATGAAAACAATCAAAAGTTTTAAGAAAACAATTTTATTCATAGACATTCTCCGCAGCATATAGTCTTTTTATAACCGAAAAATCGTTCGGGCAAAAGGAATGTTTTGACGAAAAGGTCAAAAAACGTGTAATGTCCGTTTTATGAAGGATTTAAAAGAAATAACAACTCTTCCCGTCGGATCTGAACAAAATAAAATGCGGTTGGATAAGTGGCTGGCTTCGGTGACGGAGCTGTCACGCAGCAGAATTTCCGATTTGATTGAACAAGGCAGAGTGTTTTTAAACGATTTTCCCGTAACGGAGCAAGACCGCAGAACTGCCGCGGGTGAGATTTATCGTATCGTTTTGCCCGCGCCGGTCGAAGCTGTTCCTCAGGCACAGGAAATTCCGCTGGACATTGTTTATGAAGACAATGATCTGCTGGTTTTGAATAAGCAGGCCGGAATGGTCGTCCATCCGGCAGCAGGGAATTATGAGGGAACTTTAGTCAATGCCCTTTTAGCGCATTGCCGGGAATCTTTATCCGGTATCGGCGGGGTCATTCGCCCGGGGATTGTTCATCGATTGGATAAAGACACAAGCGGCTTGATGGTTGTCGCTAAAAATGATGAGGCTCATAAAGGGTTGTCGGTTCAATTTGCCGTACATAGTTTGGAACGCAGCTATTTGGCGTTGGTATGGGGGATGTTGTCCCCTTCGGCCGGAGTCATGGAAACACAGATCGGACGCAGTCCCGTGAACCGGAAAAAAATGGCCGTAGTTGTTTCCGGCGGCAAACGGGCAGAAACGCATTATCGGATGTTGGAAACATACGCGGGCGGAGCGGTCAGTCTGGTGAGGTGTTCTTT
>JAFVEJ010000126.1 GCA_017476085.1 Alphaproteobacteria bacterium | reverse complement strand
CGGTTTGCCCAGATCAGGACAGGTGACTTTGTTTGACGGACGTACGGGCGAACCGTTTGAACGTCCCGTTACGGTCGGCGTTACCTATATGCTGAAACTGCACCACTTGGTTGACGAAAAGATCCACGCTCGTTCGATCGGTCCTTATTCTCTGGTAACGCAGCAGCCGTTGGGCGGTAAAGCTCAATTCGGCGGACAGCGCTTCGGAGAAATGGAAGTTTGGGCTTTGGAAGCTTACGGTTCGGCTTATACGCTGCAGGAAATTCTGACGGTAAAATCCGATGACGTTTCCGGCCGTACAAAGGTTTACGAATCCATTGTTCGCGGCGACGACAAGTTTGAAGCCGGTATTCCCGAATCGTTCAACGTTCTGGTCAAAGAAATGCGTTCTTTGTGCCTGAATGTCGAACTGAACCAGAATGAATATTAGTCTCTTGTAAGGAAAGAGGAAAATAATGAACGAAATTATGAATGTTTTCGGGCCCGTTTCAGGGACTCAGTCTTTTGATCAGATTCAGATTTCTCTGGCATCTCCGGAACGGATCCGTTCCTGGTCCTACGGGGAAGTGAAAAAGCCTGAAACGATTAACTATCGTACTTTTAAGCCGGAAAGAGACGGATTGTTCTGCGCGCGCATTTTCGGACCGGTCAAGGATTATGAATGCTTGTGCGGTAAGTATAAGCGTATGAAATTCCGCGGTATTGTGTGCGAAAAGTGCGGCGTTGAAGTCACGCTGTCCAAAGTCCGCCGCGAACGTATGGGACATATTGAACTGGCGGCTCCGGTTGCGCATATCTGGTTCTTGAAATCTTTGCCCAGCCGTATCGGTTTGCTGGTCGATATTATGCTGAAGGATTTGGAATCCGTTTTGTACTTTGAAAAGTACATTGTGATTGAACCGGGATTGACGCCCCTGAAAGTCAACGAACTGCTGACCGAAGAGCAATATCAGCGCGCGATAGAGGAATACGGCGAAGATTCCTTCCGTGCCGGCATTGGTGCCGAAGCGTTAAAAGAAATCCTGTCCGCCATCGATTTGGAACAGGAATCTGAAACAATTCGCGCCGAACTGCGCTCCACCTCTTCAGAGGCGCGCCGCAAGAAATTGGTCAAACGGCTGAAACTGGTTGACGCTTTCTTGGAATCCGGATCCAAACCGGAATGGATGATTTTGGACGTTATTCCGGTTATTCCGCCCGAACTGCGTCCGTTGGTTCCGTTGGACGGCGGTCGTTTTGCCACGTCCGATCTGAACGATTTGTACCGCCGCGTGATCAACCGCAACAACCGTTTGAAACGTTTGATTGAGCTGCGCGCGCCGGAAATCATCATCCGCAACGAAAAACGTATGCTGCAGGAATCCGTTGACGCATTGTTTGACAACGGTCGCCGCGGCCGCGCGATCACGGGGGCGAACAAGCGTCCGTTGAAATCTTTGGCGGATATGCTGAAAGGAAAACAGGGACGTTTCCGTCAAAACCTGTTGGGTAAACGCGTTGACTATTCCGGCCGTTCCGTGATTGTGGTCGGTCCCGAACTGAAGTTGCATCAGTGCGGTATTCCCAAGAAAATGGCTCTGGAATTGTTCAAGCCGTTTGTTTATTCCAAACTGGAATTGTACGGTATGGCGACGACAATCAAAGCGGCTAAGCGTATGGTTGAAAAAGAACGTCCGGAAGTTTGGGATATTCTGGAAGAGGTTATTCGCGAACATCCTGTTTTGCTGAACCGTGCGCCGACTTTGCACAGACTGGGGATTCAGGCGTTTGAACCGGTGTTGATCGAAGGAAAAGCCATTCAGCTGCATCCGTTGGTCTGCACGGCGTTTAATGCCGACTTCGACGGTGACCAAATGGCCGTTCACGTTCCTTTGTCTTTGGAAGCGCAGTTGGAAGCCCGCGTTTTGATGATGTCCACGAACAACATTTTGTCGCCGGCAAACGGCAAACCGATTATCGTTCCGACACAGGATATGATTTTGGGTTTGTACTATCTGTCCACAATGCGCGAAGGCCAGAAAGGAGAGGGAATGATCTTCTCCGGCATTGACGAAGTCGAGATGGCTTTGTTTGATCATCTGGTTACTTATCAGACCAAGATCAAATGCCGTTTGGAGATAGCCGACAAAGACGGTAATCTGGTGCGCAAGACGATTGAAACGACGCCGGGACGCGTTCTGTTGAGTCAGGTTCTGCCGCAGCCGGATGAAAATGACAGCGAAGAACAAAAACGCTTGATCCGCAAGGAACTGTCTTTTGAAAAGATTCTGAATCGTCAGCTGCGCAAGAAAGACATCGCGAAACTGATCGGATTGGTTTACCGTTACTGCGGTCAGAAGGCGACCTGTATTTTTGCCGACAAGATCAAAAATATGGGTTATAAGTTCGCGGCTGTTTCCGGCACTTCGTTCGGTAAAGACGATATGATCGTGCCGAAGAAGAAATGGACGATTGTAAAGGATACCGAAGCGCAGGTTAAAAAGTTCGAAGAACAGTATCAGGAAGGCTTGATCACGCAAGGTGAAAAATACAACAAGGTCATTGATGCCTGGTCTGCCTGCACGGATAAAGTCGCTGATGAAATGATCAAAGAAATTCAGAAAGACGATCCGACAAAACCGATTAACTCCGTATGGATGATGGCTGATTCCGGCGCTCGTGGTTCCGCGGCTCAGATGCGTCAGTTGGGCGGTATGCGCGGCTTGATGGCAAAACCGAACGGCGCGATCATTGAAACGCCGATTATCGCGAACTTTAAAGAAGGCTTGTCCGTGGCTGAATACTTCAACTCTTCGCACGGCGCGCGCAAAGGTTTGTCCGATACGGCTTTGAAAACGGCTAACTCCGGTTATCTGACCCGTCGTCTGGTTGACGTGGCGCAGGATGCGATCGTAACGCAAGATGATTGTGGCACGAACAGTGGCGTTTGGATGTCGGCGGCTTTGGACGGAACGACGGTTGTTGCGACATTGGGACAGCGTATTCTTGGCCGTACGGCTCAGGAAGACGTGAAAAATCCTTCCAACGGCAAAATTATTGTTCCGCGCGGCACTCTGATCGACGAAGATATGGTCGAAAAAATCGAAAAAGCCGGCGTAGAACGTGTCTATGTCCGTTCCGCTTTGACCTGCGAATGCAAAGACGGCGTTTGTGCTAAATGCTATGGACGCGATCTGGCACGCGGCACACCGGTGAATATCGGCGAAGCTGTCGGCGTGATTGCGGCTCAGTCCATTGGTGAACCGGGAACTCAGCTGACGATGCGTACTTTCCACATCGGCGGTGCGGCACAGAACGTTGAAGTGTCCGCGATTGAAGCCGGTTTTGAAGGCAAGGTGAAATTCACCGCTTCGAAACCGATTACCAATTCCAAAGGTCAGATGGTCGTAACGGCGCGTGACTGTGAATTGGCGATTGTGGACGATAAGGATATGATGAAAACGCATTATCATATTCCGTTCGGCGCGATTGTCGAAGTCAAAGAAAACGATTCTGTCGTTAAAGGAGCTAAGCTGGCCGAATGGAACGCTTACGTTATTCCGTACTTCATTGATAAGCAAGGAACGATCAAATACGAAAACTTTGTTGACGGCGAAACGGTTCGTGAAGTCAGAGACGAAGGCACCGGTTTGACGCAAATCAAGGTTCTGGAAACGCTGGGCACGACAAGAAAAGCGCGTATCATTATCGAAAAAGACGGTGAAACGGTCAGCGGCTTTAACCTGCCGGCCAACTCTACGGTAATGGTGCACGATGGCCAGGATGTTCAGCCGGGGGATATTTACGCAACGATTGAAATCGAACGTAAATCCCGTGACATCACCGGCGGTCTGCCGCGTGTGGCGGAACTGTTCGAAGCCCGCAAACCTAAGGATTGCGCTATTATCGCGGAAATTGACGGTATTGTTGAGTTCGGTAAAGACTATAAAGCGAAACAGCGTATTGTCATTAAAGGAACTGAAAATACCGAACGCGAATATCTGGTGCCGAAGGGCAAATTGATTCTGGTTCAGGATGGCGATACCGTTCATAAAGGCGATGTTTTGACTGACGGTTCCGAGGATCCACGCGATATTTTGCGCGTCAAAGGATTGGAAGCGTTCGCGCAGCATATGGTGAATGAAATTCAGGCGGTTTACAGACTGCAAGGTGTGGAAATTAACGATAAACACATTGAAGTAATTGTCCGTCAGATGCTGCAGAAGCTTGAAGTCACCGATGCCGGCGATACGACATTGCTGCAGGGCGAGCAAGTGGATCAGGTCACTTTGGACAAAGAAAACACCAAAGCGATCGCTGCTGGCGGGCGTCCGGCGGAAGCTGCTCCGATTTTGTTAGGTATTACGAAAGCAAGCCTGCAGACAAATTCGTTCATTTCCGCGGCATCGTTCCAGGAAACAACGCGTGTTCTGACAGAATCCGCCGTTTCAGGCAGAACGGACGATTTGATCGGATTGAAAGAAAACGTGATTGTCGGTCGTTTGATACCGGCCGGAACGGGATCCGTGATCAACCGTCTGCGTTCTTTAGCGGCTCAACGCGATCGGGAAAATCTGGAAACTGCTGCGGAAACGCCGGCGGCATTGCCTGCGGTTCAAGAGATGCCGGAAGCGTAATCTTAATTGTTTTTCAAGAAAACCGCCAAAGTCTTTTGGCGGTTTTCTTTTTGGCTGTAATTGCAAAAAGCAAAATAAAAAAACCTCTGAAATATCAGAGGTTTTTCTATAAAAAAGAGATAAGAGCTTTTATCTTGATTTCTTAGCAGCCAACTGCTTCATCATAACAGGATTAATCTTTTCTTTTGTCTGCTTCTTTGCTTCCAAAGCTTTTTCCTGCGACATAAAACGATAATGCTTGCTTAAATCTTTAAAGCCTTCCAAAACTTCTGTCGGGCGGTTGGTATCGTTCATCTGTTCCAGATGTTCCGCCGTTGTCAGCTTGTAATTCGGATCCTGACAGAAAGTTCTGTAGCAACGGTTTGTCGCATCATCAATGACCGTACCGCCCTTCTGCCATGCATAGTTCATTCCTAATGTGATTGCGGCAGTTCCGTCGGAACGGATATTGTCGCCGACCATAACCGCAGAGGAAGGATCCTTAACACCCATATCGTCCAGGATACGCTGCATGTTTTTAGGATTCGGCTTGTTGGTTTTCGGTTCCAAAATGACCAGCTTATCTCCCAAAGCTTCACGCAATTCTGCGGCTTTGCCTTTAACGGGTTTATGAATAATCTGTCCGTCTTTCAAATCGGGCAGAACATATAATCCGTCAATCATATCCGCCGTAATACCCATTTTGGCCAAACGAGGGACACAAACTGATTCGCGCGAATCCGTATAAAGAACGAATTTGGCGCCGGAAGCCTTGATTTTATTAATTGTAGCGGCGACACCTTCATACAATTCGGCTTTGCTTTTATCCTTATCCCATTCGTGGAATATTTTTTCCAGATTCTTTTCCATTTCAGGGGAGGTCGGTTTCAAAGACGGTGTCAAAGCAACGTCCGAACGCAGATCTTTGCCGATATAGGGACCGGAAATATGCTTCATGCTGTCGGGAACATGAGCCAAAAGATCCTGTTCAATATCGGCGCGGTCACGGCCATATAACGCGGCTAACTTGTCCATAGCGACATCTAAAGCATTTCCCCAAGCGCCGAATTTATCGGCTATTGTATTATCAATATCGCTGACGACCAGACTGATCGGTTTTTTATCTGACATAACAAACTACCCCTTTAATAAATAACGGTTATCTTTCTTATAACAAAATAAGTGAAAAAAGAAAAGACTTTTTTTTGTCTATAGACGGAAAAAACGTCATTTTTCATAAAAATGTCGTCTTTTTCTTCTTTTTCATAGGCTTCTTGATTTTTTCGATCGAGAGCTTTCGGAAGAAGAGTAAAGTAGACAAAATGTTATTGTTTGGAAACCGAGTTCTCCAATTTTTCGGAACATGTTGAAAAATCAACAGCATACAGCAGATAAGGCGGTTTAACGTTTGGTTCTGCCTTGAAACCGCATGGAATTTTTTGTTCTTTGACAAGCCGCAAATATAAGGAATTGGGATTATTCGGCAGAAGCAAAAAAGCGTCGCGTTCCTGTATGTTGAAAAAAACATCCGGTTCCGAGGGTATTTTCAAATAAAGTAAAACGGCTTTTACCCGATGCTTTTTCAGCAGGGATAAAGAAAAATCAATGTCATCTCCGTACAGCGCCCAAATGCCTTCTGAAATTCCCTGCACATTTCTGTGATAAGGTGAGCCGATCACATATTCATCCAAAGCCCAAACAATTTCAGGGCCTAAGAAAGTATCAGCCAGAATACTGCCTTCGCTGTCAGGCAGATAAGGTTTGACGGTCTGTAATAACGGGCGGTGATGTTCTGACATAAAACGGTTGACAGAGACATAGTTGATTCCCAGATAGGCGGCGGCGCTGATGTAAAGAACCGCAATCAGAATGCCTTTTTTTAAGTCTGAAAGAGAATGCCGTTCCAAACGCAGCGAAAAAGCCAATACTAACGGAAACGGCGTAAATAAAGACGAAAGTCGGGCATATCTGACGGAATCAAAAGAAAGTCCCGTCAAAAAAAGCAGCGGAATAAATGTTAAAATTAAGAAAGAACGCTGAAGCGGACTGCAGAATTTAAAAATAATTATTCCGATCAGCAAACTGAATACGGATGGCCAGGCGCTTAAAAAGAAAAGAACTGTTGTTTTCAGCCCGGACTGTAATTCGATAACGTTGTCGGACCAAATTTCTTTGATAGCCGGCGGAAAATAGGGCTGAAAAAGGACATTCGGAGGAAAAAGCAAAAATAACAGTCCGATGAATAATGCGGCGGAAAAGAATATTCCCATACTTTTACGCCAAAAAGTTTTCAGCAAATTCCGTTCTTCCATCAAATGAAGCAGAAGCATCGCGGCTGCCGTAAAGCCGATAACGGTAACCAATAACAGCGAAAGTCTGCCGTTATCGGGGAAAAAGAAGCCTTCGTACGGCGGGTTGATCAGCAAAAAAGCAAAAGAGCTGATAAAATAATAAAAATGGTAAACGGCGCAGGTTTTGATGCTTTCTTTATTAAACAAAAACAATAAAGATAAGCCGGCCAACAAAGCATAGGAAATCAATATTCCTTCGATTGAAGACCAGAGACACAGCCCCGCGCTTATTCCCGCAATTCTCAGATATTTGGAATTTTTTTCTTTTAAATAGTTTGTCAGTCCGCCGATCATAATAAAAGCGAATAAAGCCGTTAATACATGGTGATCGGGTTTGATCAGGATATATGTTTCCGTTACGGACGGCTGAATGAAAAAGACACACAAACCGATTAAACGCAGCAGCGGGCCGGCAACAGGCTTTAATGCCCAGATCAAAGCGACGGCGGATAAAACCAAAATCCCCGTTTGATAGATATAACCGCCCCAGTAAACGGCGTCTTTCACCGAAAAAAATAAAAAAGCCGGCAAAGAAAAAAACAGCCAGAAAACATCGGTAATGCGCGTAAAATGCAGAATTTCGCCAAAAGGATAATTTGTATGCATATAAGGCGTTTCAGCCCAAACGCCGGACTGAATTAAATCTAAAACGCGTCTGGCATGCGTGTAGTTGTCCGTGTCCGGATAACGGGTGTTGAGTTCCGGCAGAACGATCAGCTGGGTAATTAAAACAAAAAGAGAGGCAAATAAGTATTCGTGTCTTTTATAAAAAGCATACATAAGCTCTTTATCCTTTTTATTATTTTTTCAAAAGGATATGTAAAAAAAACAAAAACGTCAAGAAAGGTCGTTCAGCCCGCGCCGCCGACCGTGATTTTGGCAATGCGTACCGACGGTTGACCGACACCGACAGGCACCATTTGTCCGCCTTTGCCGCAGGATCCGATTCCGTTGTCCAGACATGAATCTTTGGCGATCATATCGATGTTGTTCATAACTTCAATGCCGCTGCCGATCAAAGTCGCGTCTTTAATGGGAGCTGTTAGTTTTCCGTTTTCGATCAGGTAAGCTTCGGAAGATGTGAAAACAAATTTGCCGGAAGTAATGTCAACTTGTCCGCCATGGAAAGATTTTGCGTAAACGCCTTTTTTTACCGAAGCAATCAATTCCTGCGGTTCTTTATCGCCTGCCGTCATAAACGTGTTCGTCATACGAACTTGCGGGGCACAGGAAAAAGATTCACGACGCCCGTTGCCGGTCGGTTGTTTGTTCATCAGACGGGCGTTCATACGATCCAGCATGTAGTTTTTCAAAATACCGTCTTCAATTAAAACGGTTCGCTGCGATGCCGTTCCCTCATCGTCAATCGTGACAGAGCCGCGACGGTCCGGCAAAGAACCGTCGTCAACGACCGTGATGCCTTTTGCTGCGACCTGTTCTCCGATT
>JAFVEJ010000002.1 GCA_017476085.1 Alphaproteobacteria bacterium | reverse complement strand
TTTTTCATTACATACGGAGCCAATCCCCACAGCATCATCAGGGCGGCAAACAGCATAAACCAGCTTTTGACTTCCTGTGACAGAGGAACGTTTCCTTCTTCGCGGGCACGTTCCAACTTTCGCTCGGAAGCTTCCTCAGTCTTCGATGCTTCGTCCTGTTCGTCAGCCATTCTTCCCTACAAAACAAAATGGAGGAGATTGTTTCTGAAAAAATCCAAAAACCACCACATCATTACCGATAATGACACCATCAGCAGCGCCAGTCCCAAGTATACCTGCAAAGGCATCACAATGAAAATAATATTCAGCTGAGGCATCAGCCGAGACATCACTCCCATAGAAGAATATATCAAAATGATCATAATAATAAAGGGAGACCCGATTTGAAATCCGTATGTAAAAGCCGCGCTCAAAGCTTTAGCCAGAACCTGCATCATATCACCCGACAACAAAGCTTCGCCGACAGGAAAAATTTCATAACTGGCCAAAACGGCTCCCAATAAAATCTGATATAAATCCGTCGTCACGATCAACAGCAAAGCGCACAGCGTTAAAAAACCGGTCAAAACGGTGGATTGAACATTCGTTTGAGGATCCAACAGAGTCGCGTTCGAAAAGCTGGTTGCCATAGAAGCGTTCACGCCGACCAAATCGATCGCTGTCATCAAAAAAAACGGGAAAAGACCTAAAAAAACACCAACCGTGATTTCAATCAGCAGCATCCTGAACAATTCGGGCACGTTTTCCGGCGGCAACGGCATTTGTCCGCTCAGCACCGGCGTCAGCATTACGGCCAGCGTCAGAGCGAAAATCAAACGAACGCGGGCGGGAATATAAACGGAAGCGTAAAACGGCATAAATAAAAAAGCGCCGCCCAGGCGCGCAAAAACGAACAGAAAATGATAAAGCTCCAAAGACAGCAGCTTTTCCCAATTCATATCACGACCCTAAACCGATCATCCGGTCAAACAAACCGTTTGTGAACGTCCGAAGCTGTTCGATCATAAAAGGCAACAGAAAAACCAACGCCAGAAAAACCAACAGGATTTTAGGCACGAAAACAAGCGTCATTTCCTGAATTTGCGTCAGCGTTTGAAACAAGCTGATCAACAATCCGACAATCATCGCAATCAACAGCAACGGGCCGACAACCAGCAACAGCGTGTAAATCGCGTCTTTGCCGATTTCAACAACCATTACCTCCGTCATAACGCAAGCCTTTCCTCAAATCGGCATCTGCATAATTTCCTGATACGCGGAAACAACCTTGTCCCGCACGGCGACAACCGTCTGCAAAGCGACTTCGGCATTGGAAACAGCCATAACGACATCCTGCATATCCGCCGTTCCTTTAATCGCTTTCATACTCATCAATTCGGCTTGTTTGTTGTCTTCTTCCGCTTGCACCGCAGCAGTACGCAGTAAAGAGGAAAATGTTCCTTCAGGCGCGGCCTGCGTTTCCTGCGCCGACGGAATTACTTGTCTGGCGGCGGCAGCCTGATAAGCGGAAAGAGCTTTGGAAACCTCATTGACCATTATTGTTTTCCCTTAAAAATTTTAACGAATCAGATCTAATGTTTTTGTCATCATATCTTTGGATACGGAAATGACATTCAAATTTGCTTCATATGTCCGTTGAGCCTCTTTCATATCCATTGTTTCGATCAACGGATTAACGTTCGGCAATAAAACGTATCCGTCCGCGCCGGCTGCGACATGGGTGGGATCGTATTTGCGTTCCAACCGACTTCTGTCACGCGAAACGCGCCCAATTTTGACCAATTCGGCCCCCGTATCCCGATCTAATTCGTTGCGAAAAGTTACGACTTTTCTGCGATACGGCAAACCTCCCGGCGTTTTAGCCAGCGAATCGGCATTGGCTAAATTTTCGGAAATAACGCGCAACCGCTGCGCTTGGGCCTTCATTCCGGAGGAGGCTATTGTTCTACTGAGCGTCAAATCATCCATTTACGTTCTCCTTCCCCGTTTATTTCAAGCCCAATGCCGTTCCCAGCAGAGCCGCGTTTTTCTTAAACAAAGCCGTTACCTGTTCATGCTGCGCGCGCGTTTCGTCAACCTTGGCCATTTGTTCTTCCAGAATGACACCGTTTTTATCAATGCTGGTTTCGAAAGGACGGCGAGTCGATCTGACGCGCACCTTGCCTTCGGGTATCGGCGACAGATGGTTTTCATTCGTTTTCACGATTTGGGTTTCGGCAGAACCGCGCGTTCTGTGCGCCGGATTCGTGCGTGTCATCGGCACATGCCTGCTTTCCCCGACAAACTCTTTGAACGTCAGAGGCTTCACATCCGACGGCATAAAATTCGGCGTATCCCCGTTGGCGATATTGTGAGCCAAAACGGACTGTCTTTGTGCCAGCCAGCGCATTTTTTCTTCGCTCATCTGATACAGTGTTAAATTTTGTAAATCCATTTGTGACTCCATTGTGATCTTGATTGTGCGTTTATTTCTTTAAAAAAACGTGAATGTTGCCACACAGAAACAAATGCAAAAATCGTGCCGTTTTTTTTATTTATTTCCTTTGCAAAATAGAAAAAACAGGCCTAAGACTGTGCTGTTTTTTTCTGCGGGAGATTTTTTTATGCAAGCCGTTCTGCCTGTTTTTTTGCTGATTTGTTCAAATATTTTTATGACGTTTGCCTGGTACGGTCACTTAAAATTTAAATCAACCGCATTATGGGCGGTTATTCTGGCCAGTTGGGGAATTGCCTTTTTTGAATATTGTCTGCAAGTGCCGGCAAACAGAATCGGGCATGAATATTACTCGGCCGCTCAATTAAAAGGCCTGCAGGAAATCATTACCCTTTCTGTTTTTGCAGTGTTTTCCGTTTTTTATCTGGGCGAAGAACTGCGCTGGAATCATATTGCCGGTTTTATTCTGTTGGTCATTGCCGGCGCGTTAATTTTCAAAAAATAAACTTTTAAATCATAGCCAAGACGGACTTTTTCAGATATAATAATCCATTCTTTTTTTTAATGGAGCATTAAGAATGGAAGTTTTTGTCATATTTTTGGTTGTTCTCGCCTTTTTTGCCATTTCCTCCGGCGTCAAAACCGTTCCGCAGGGAATGGAATACACGGTTGAACGTTTCGGACGATATATGCATACGTTAAAACCGGGATTGAATCTGATTATTCCTTTTGTCGATACAATCGGCGCAAAAGTGAATATGATGGAACAGGTTTTAGACGTTCCGTCTCAGGAAGTCATTACAAAAGACAACGCTATGGTCACCGTGGACGGCGTTGTGTTTTTTCAGGTATTGGAAGCAAAAAATGCCGTATATGAAGTCCGCCAGCTGCAAGTCGCCATTTTAAATTTGGTAATGACGAACATCCGTACAGTGATGGGTTCTATGGATTTGGACGAACTGTTAAGTCAGCGCGATGTCATCAATCACCGTCTGTTGGAAGTCGTCGATAAAGCGACGGAACCCTGGGGCGTCAAAGTGACCCGTATTGAAATTAAAGACATTACGCCGCCGCGCGACTTGGTGGACGCGATGGCTCGCCAGATGAAAGCGGAACGCGATAAACGCGCTCAAATTCTGGAAGCGGAAGGTTTGCGTCAGGCTCAAATTCTGCGCGCAGAAGGGGAAAAACAGTCTGCCGTTCTGCAGGCGGAAGGCCGCAAAGAAGCCGCTTACCGCGATGCGGAAGCCCGCGAACGCCAAGCTGAAGCCGAAGCAAAAGCAACCGCTTACGTTTCCGAAGCGATCGGCAAAGGCAACATTAACGCGATCAACTACTTCCTTGGCCAGAAATATTTGGAAGCTTTGAAAGAAATCGGAACGGCGGATAATTCCAAGATGGTCATGCTGCCGATTGAAGCGACAAATATCCTGGGATCGATCGCTGGTATTGGCGAAATTGCCAAAGAAAGCCTGACAAAAGAAAAAGCAACTTCGAAAAGCATTAAATAGCTTGTAAAGGAGTATTGAAATGACCGTAGCGGATTATTGGTGGTGGTTGTCAGCCGGTACAGTGCTGATGGTTCTGGAGATTGTTACTCCGGGTATTTTCTTTATGTGGATCGGCATAGGCGCTTTTGTTACAGGCTTGATTGCCGCTATTTTTCCGTCGGCCGCTCCGGCTCTTTTGGGATTTATTTTCGCTGTTCTCAGCGTTATTTCCGTTTTTTCCGGCAAAAAAATTATGCTGAAAAAAGAAAATAACGAAGACTCCGGTTTGAATAACCGAATGGGACAATACATCGGCCAGGTCTATCAGGTCTATGAGCCGATCGTTGACGGCCGCGGAAAAATTTCCGTCGGAGATACTTTATGGCTGGCATGCGCGAATACAAACATTGACGCAAACACATCCGTCAAAGTGGTTGGCATACGCGGTACAATGCTTGAGGTCGAACCGGTTAATGAAAACTGATTTTTCTTTTGAAACAAGAATGAGAGCCGGATTCGCCGCCCTCATTCTTGTTTTTATATTCGCTCCTTTGCTGCTTCGGTCCGTATCTG
The DNA here is from genome assembly GCA_017476085.1 of Alphaproteobacteria bacterium. The sequence goes on along the minus strand of JAFVEJ010000002.1, from coordinate 1,171 downwards.
CTCCATATTGGTTCTATGATAATTTTTTCAATACGCTGAAAATTTCCGAAAATTTCAGAGAAAAAGGGTTCCCCACTTTTGACGGCATTACCCCGACAAACGATTTTTCGTTGTTGTGGATTTTGATGATAAGCGGCTTATCCGCTGTTGTTTCTTCAAAAACGACTGCTTTTTTCATACTTATCCGTTTGGTGTCGGGAGTGGCTTTGGGTTGTTCTTTATGGCTGTTTAACCGATTGATTGACGCGTTAGAATTCAAGCCTGAAAAAGAGACTCGTTTTTTGGCTTTCTCTTTTTTGGCGGCTCTGTTTCTTTATGCCGCATTGACAGGATCGGATGTCGCTTTAGCCGTCCCGTGCGTTTTTGTTGCCGCATTAAGTTTGCTCAACGCCTTAAAGCATCCGTCCGTCAAATCAGGAATTGTTTGCGGTCTGGCGGTTTCATTATGCGCCTTTGCCCGTTTTGACAGCGCGGCGTTTTTTTTAACGGCTCTGCTTGTTTTTTATTTTCAGTTTAACCGCAAGGATCCGATTTCTTCCAAACAAAGCTTAATTCTTCTTTTGGGAATAGTCATCGGATTGATTCCGCTGATGTTTTATGCGGATATGCTGCAAACGAAATTCGGTTCGCCCGTTCCTGCCGAACTGCTCAGTTGGAAAATGGTCCAGGGCTCATCCGTATGGCGTATTCTGGTTTTCGTTTTCTACGAACCGTTTCGCTATATTCTGCGGATGCCGGACGCTCTAGCCCTGATGACGTTTCCCGTTTTATTGCTGTTATTTGTCGCATACGCTTCTTTTCCATGGCAGGAACAAAAACAAACGCCGAAAGACACTGTTTTTTATTCCCTGATTTGGTACCCTATTGTTTATCTAACCGTTTTGGCTGCCGCAACGTTTATCATATTGCCGGATTATGCTTTTTATCCGTTTGCGGTCGGAGCTCCTCTTGCCTTAATGTTTGTCACAAACAACATCGATAAAAAGGTGAATGAAAAAGAAAAGAAACAAGCTCGGACGGTATGGCTGACATTGGGTTTTTTGCTGATGACGATCGCTTTCTTTTCGGCGATCAAACCCAGATCAGCATATTTGCCTTATGTTATTCGGACGATATCCGAGTTTACCGATCGGAACCCGGGCCGCTATGCGATGGGATACGGCGCGGGATT
>JAFVEJ010000125.1 GCA_017476085.1 Alphaproteobacteria bacterium | reverse complement strand
ATTTCTTCTCCGGATTTTAAAGGATTGCTTAAAAACAATCTATCTTTTTTTACAGAATGGACTGACCCGTTTTCGCCCAGTCTTCCGCAAACGTCTTCAAACCGGAATCGGTCAGCGGGTGATGGTAGAGCTGACGAATCACTTTCGGAGGAGCCGTCACGACATCGGCGCCGATTCTGCCGGCGTTGATGATGTGTTCCGGACTGCGGACGGAAGCGACCAGAATCTGCGTTTTGAAGGAATCGTAGTTGTCATAGACCATACGGATGTCTTCAATCAACTGCATGCCGTTGACGCCCAAATCGTCCAAACGGCCGACGAACGGGGAAACGAACGTCGCGCCGGCTTTGGCCGCCAGAATCGCCTGACCGCAGGTGAAACACAGCGTCACGTTGACCATCGTTCCTTCGGAAGACAGAGCGCGGCAGACTTTCAAACCGTCCTGAGTCAGAGGGACTTTGATCGTGATGTTGCGCGCGATTTTGCGCAGGACATCGGCTTCCTTCATCATTGTTTCATAATCCAGAGCGGTAACTTCGGCGGAAACGGGACCGGAAACGACTTTGCAGACTTCCGCGATCAATTCCTTGAAGTTCATTCCCTGTTTGGCCGCCAATGACGGGTTTGTCGTAACGCCGTCCACCATACCGGTCGCCGCCAAATCTTTAATTTCGTTTAAATCAGCAGTATCAACAAAAAATTTCATTTGAGAATCTCACCTTAAAGTTAGTAAATTGAAACTGATTAAAGAGTGTAAGGAAATGTCGGCCGAGAATCAATTAAATAAAAAGCGATTGCATGTTTTGTTGCCGTTGCCGCTGGCCGGAGCGTTCGATTACGCTGTTCCCGAAAGCCTTGCTTTTCCTGATGTCGGACGCTTTGTGCGCGTGCCGTTCGGGGCATGGGTGATGACGGGAGTCGTTTGGGATAACGGTGAAAACGACTCCGTGGACGATTCGCGGCTGAAAAACATTCTTTCCGTGTACGATATGCCGGTTTTGACGCCGGCAAACAGGAAATTGATCGACTGGGTGTCGGATTACACGCTTTTCGCTCCCGGCGCCGTGTTGAAAATGGCGATGAGCATTGATGACGTTTTCCAAGGTGTCGGAGAAACTTTCGGATTCGTTAAAGGGGAAATTCCTGCGGATTTAAAGATGACTCCGGCGCGCAAAAAGGTTTTGGATTATGTTTCCGATGCGCCTGAAACGGCGGCGGAAATCGCCAGACAAGCGGGTGTTTCTTCAGGCGTTGTGACAGGATTGGCCGAAGCGGGAGCACTGGTCAGGCAAAAAATCAAGCCGCTTGAATTTGCCGCGCCGCAGACTGATTTGACGGGTGTTTCCTTGTCCGACGAACAGAAAAAGGCGGCGGACGCTTTGTCCGAAATGGTCGGCAAAGGCTTTGGTGTATGTGTGTTGAACGGCGTGACCGGATCGGGAAAAACGGAAGTTTATTTTGATATGATCGCGCGGGCTTTAAAACAAGGGAAGCAAGCCTTGATTCTGTTGCCGGAAATCGGATTGACGGGACAGTGGCTGGAACGGTTCGAACGCCGTTTCGGAACAAAGCCGGCCGTGTGGCATTCCGATTTGAGCCAAAGGGTGCGCCGCGAAACATGGAAAGCCGTCTTGACAGGCGAAGTGCGCGTTTTGGCCGGCGCACGGTCGGCATTGTTTCTGCCTTTTCCGGAACTGGGCGCGATTATCGTTGATGAAGAACACGACGCATCCTACAAACAGGAGGACGGAGTCGTTTATCAGGCGCGCGATATGGCGGTCGTTCGGGCAAAGCTGGAAAATATTCCGATTGTTTTATCTTCGGCGACGCCGTCTTTGGAAACCAGAATCAACGTTCAGACGGGCAAATATAAAGAAGTCGTGCTGCCCAACCGTTTCGGTCAGGCCGTTCTGCCGGACATACACTTAATCGATATGCGGCGTGACGCTCCGGAAAAAATCGGGGAAGCAAAAAGCTTTTTGTCGCCTGTTTTGGTCAATGAAATGAAAACAACTTTGGAAAAAGGGGAACAGGCGCTTTTATTCCTGAACAGGCGAGGGTATGCGCCTTTGGTTTTGTGCCGCAAATGCGGACATCGTTTTCAATGCCCGCATTGTTCGGCGTGGCTTGTTGAACACAGAAACGGGCGCCGGTTGGAATGTCATCATTGCGGATATTCTTTGCCCGTTCCGGAAATTTGTCCTGTCTGCGGCGAAGCGGAACTGGCTTCCTGCGGTCCCGGCGTCGAACGCATCAGCGAGGAAATCACGCTTCGTTTTCCTGAAGCTAAACAGTTGGTTGTTACCAGCGATTTGAATGCGAGCGCCTCTGAAATGGCGGAGCTGATGCGGCGGATTCATGATCACGAAGCGGATATTGTTATCGGAACGCAGATCCTAACCAAAGGACATCATTTTCCCGATTTGACTTTGGTCGGCGTCATTGATGCGGATTTGGGCCTGTCCGGCGGCGATTTGAGAGCGGGGGAACGGACGTTTCAGATGCTGCATCAGGTGGCGGGCCGTGCCGGTCGTGCCGAAAAAAAAGGACAAGTCTTTTTACAAACGTTTGATCCCGAAAATCAGATTATGCGGGCGATGAAGACGGGCAGTGCCGAACAATTTTTATCGGCGGAAGCGCAAAGCAGACAAATGCTGAAAATGCCGCCGTTCGGACGTCTGGCCGCTTTAATTGTCAGCGGGGCTTCGCAGGAACAAACGCAGCGCGCGGCGGTTTTGTTGGGGAAAACCGCTCCGTCCGGCAATGGTATGCGCGTGCTGGGGCCCGCTCCGGCGCCGCTGGCGTTGTTAAGGGGAAAATACCGTTACAGACTGCTTTTGCAGACGGAAAAACAAATTAAAATTCAGCAGGTTTTAAGACATTGGCTTTCCTCCGTTTCCCTGCCGTCCTCCATACGGATACAAACGGACGTTGATCCGTACAGTTTTTTTTAAAAAAAGACTATACAGGGAGAGAGAAAATCTCTACATTAAAGTACTTTTTAATGGGGGAAGCGTGGATAAAAAAGAGGACAAATTTAAAAACAAGCATCATTTTGCCGCTGCTAAAAACGCAAAATACGCTCAACCCGTTTTTGCCGCAATTGATTTGGGAACGACAAACTGTCGTCTGCTGATTGCGACCCCGACCCCGACAGGCTTTGCGGTCAAGGAAACTTTTTCCAGAATTACCAGATTGGGAGAAGGATTGGTCAGTGACGGCATTTTATCCGAACGTGCGATAAAAAGAACGATTTTCGCTTTAAAGTTATGCGTTAAAAAATTGAAAAAATATAAAACGCTCAGAACGCGTTTTGTGGCGACGGAAGCTTGCCGCCGCGCGAAAAACGACGCGGAATTTATTGAACGCGTTAAAAAAGAAACGGGACTGGATTTAAAAATCATTTCTTTTGAAGAAGAATGCCGGTTGGGCGTTTCGGGATGTGTTCCGTTGATCAACCGCAATATCCGTTACGCCGTTGTATTTGATATCGGCGGCGGT
>JAFVEJ010000008.1 GCA_017476085.1 Alphaproteobacteria bacterium | reverse complement strand
GCGCGGCTGAAACTGCCGTCTTTTACTGCAAAGCTTTGCCGGTTCGTCTGCGGGAACCATATGCGTTTTCATCGTTTATCCGAAATGAGAAAAGCTACAAAATTCGATTTTGTTTTCGATATTTACAAACAATCGGAACACAAACCGGAAATATTTCTGATAGCTTGTTTGGCGGACAGGTATTGCAACCGCGACGATGATGAATGGCAAAAAGATTTTAAAGACGCTTTCGATCTTATTTCCGCTGTTTATGACAACGCTTCGGCGATTCGTCTGGCCAAAGCGGAAATTACGGCAATACCGCCCGAAAAACGCGCGGACGCGCTGCGGCAGAAAAGGCTGAAGCGGATAGAAAACCTTCTTTAATCGCGGAAATTAACGAATTGAAGAGGCTGATCAATGCCTAACGTTTTCACAAAAGCAATGACATCCTGCAAATCGTCCCGTTTTTTTCCGGAAACGCGCAGTTCGTCGCCTTGAATGGCAACCTGCACCTTTTTTTTGGAATCTTTGATCGCTTTGGAAATTTTTTTCGCGACTTCCTGTTCTATGCCCTGCTTGACATGAACGATTTGCCGGATCATTGCGCCGGCGGCTTTTTCTTCTTTGCCGAAGTCTAAGGCGGACGCGTCCAGTTTGCGCCGCGTTATATAAGTGATAACCAGTTCATGCACTTGTTTCAATTTCAAAGCGTCATCCGCTAAAACGGTTATTTCTCCGTCTTTCAATTCGACAGAACTTTTGGATCCTTTAAAATCAAATCGTTGGGAAATTTCCCGCGTCACGCCGGCAACAGCGTTTGCAACTTCAGTCATATCCGTTTTGGAAACGATATCAAAGGATGGCATTTTTATTCTCCTGCAAAAATAATCTTGCTTAATTATATGCTAAAAATGCAAAAAGGCATTAATTTTTTCGTTTAAGAAAACGGCGGCGTGCGAAACCGCCGTTTTTCCATAATCACAGCAGTCAGGCCATCAGTTTTAAATTTTCGGCAGACATTCTGCCGTCTTTTCCGGGCAATAAATCATATTCCACGCATTGCCCGTCCTGCAAACCGCGAATACCCGCTTTCTGCACGGCGGAAATGTGTACGAAGACGTCTTTTGATCCGTCCGAAGGGCAAATGAATCCGAACCCTTTCACGGTGTTAAACCATTTTACTGTACCAACACTCATCTTTATCTCTTTCATAATAAAAAAATTATAAACAGCCTTTTTCAAGACAAACGCCACAGTAGCAGAAAAAAATAAGGCGGTCACTTTATCCCTTAGTTGTGGTTAATTATGTTGTTCTTTTGTGAAATCTTTGTTTCTTTTTACTTTTTTCTTTTAAATTTTGTCAAAACAGGTATAACTAGACATAAAGACAGTTGTTTTTTTTGGGCCCCTTCGAAAGGAGAATCCCCGATGATGGAATTTTTTGAAGATGTCGATTTGGATCAGCGCATCGCTTTTTTAAGCGCGATCGCTCATCTGGCGCGCGTGGACGGTGAATTTGACGGAGATGAAAAGCAGTTTTTCGTTGATTTGGCCAAATTGTACAATTTAACAAAAGAAAACGCTAAAGAGGCTATTCGCCCCAGAACGGAAGAAGAGGCGTTGGCTAAGGTAAAAACAATTACGAATAAAGGATTCGCTTTGGTCTTGCTTCGTGAAATGTTTTATTTGGGATATGAAGACGGCGATTTGTCCGACCCTGAAATTTTGTTTATTTCAAAAGTCGGTATGGCTTTGAATATTCCATTGGAAAAAATGGAACAAATCAGTAATTGGGTCATCAGAGGCATTGAATGGGAAGAAGAAGGCGCCGAAATCTTTTCCGGTTATGACTCTTCCGATATGTCCGAGGATGAATTGGACGACTACGATTTATAACAGCTTGTTTCTGATAAAAAAAAGGTGTAAACTGCCAAAGTTTTTTTAGTTTAAGGAGCCACATATGGCAAAAGAAGAATTATTGGAATTCAGCGGCATTGTTGTTGAAAAGTTGCCGAATGCCATGTTTCGGGTTAAGTTGGAAAACGATCATGAGATTTTGGCGCATACCGCCGGTAAAATGCGCAAATTCCGTATCCGCGTTATGGTAGGTGATAAGGTGGATATCGAAATGACCCCCTATGATTTGACCAAGGGACGGATTACATTCAGACATAAAACGCCTGTATAATAATAGTTCCGCCGTTTTTTATGGGGGAAGCGTTCCCGTCATTTTTCCATTTCACTCAAAGCTTAGAGGATGCAGATGAACCAGGAATTAAACGATACGGAAAAAGCTCGGTTGGCAGAACGGATTATACAGTCTGTCGGACGTGTTCCGTTTCGTGCCGGTCGGTTTGATATGAAAAGATATGCTCTGCCGTTTTATAAAAACGCGTATGACGTTTATGTTAAGTGCTTTACGACACGTCCCATTATCACCAAAGAATACATTTGCGATGATGAACGCGTTTTTGAAACGGACGGCGAAGAAGAAACGCTGATTAAAATAAACAAGGCTCTTTCTTTAAAATTAGATTCCGAAAATGTTGCGGCATATGCGGCTTTTTATTTCAAACAAGTTGCCGTCAACGATTCTTTTGCCGTATTGGCTTTAACGCCGGACGATATTATCGGCGAAGACTTTGACGAAGAGCTTCGGGAAACGTTGAAAAATCTTGTCGCGGCACCGCAAATTCGCGGAACGAAAGACGGATTCGTCGTATCCGGCTTCGTATTGTTGGAAGATACTCTGTTTAAAGCCGATTTAAAAATTGAAAAAAACGGCGCCGTTTCCATTGATAATGAAGAAATCGTCTATGAAAACCTGCCCGTTCAACGCGTTATTCTCAGATAATGAGGTGTTTTTATGGTTAAAACATTAAAATCCGAAAAAAAGAAAAGTCCTGCTGCCGCATTGGAACCGGAAGTCGATATTCCCATTCGCGGCGGTGCGTCGGTCAAAAGGAAAATGGTCGAAGTTATCAATGAAATGTGCAAATCGGATGCGGGTCGAGCCATTTTGGAAACGGCTGCGGAAAACGGTTATGAGCTGAGATTTGATAAAAACGCGGCCAACGAAGGCATTTTCGGCTATGCGGATCCGTGCGAAGAATGCTGTGCTTTAAATCCGGAAAATTCTTTGGCGGAAAATATTGCCACGTTAGCGCACGAACTCAGACACGCCTATCAGTTTACATATGAAAATCTGACCGATTTGGAAGGGTATGAATACGATACCAAAACGTTATTGCACAGAGACCGCATCATGGAAGCCGACGCGGAAAGTTATGGCTGTCTGGTCGCTTGGGAATTGAAAGAACAAGGAAATGAAGCGTGCTGGAAAGATTTTGAAACGGAATTTCCCGAAATCACCGGCTCTTTTGAGGCGGCTTACAAAGAAACCGGCGATATTAATCAAGCCAGAACCGCCGCTTTCAAAGGGTGGTATGACAACGCCGACCGCAGAGATTCTTATGACGAAGGAGTTGTTCAGGAAATCGAGGGAACGTCTCCGCGCTCTTTCAATAAAAAACTAAAATCCGTCAGCGCTGCAAAATTTGTCAAAGCGTTTTGTTCTGATCCGCAAACGGGCGATAATTATTTTACCGACGATCCGAATGTTTTGGAAACAGGAAAATATACGGCTTTATATGAAGATATGAAAGACCGCATCGTTGCTCAGCATCAAAAACGGGAAGCTTTGTCCGGGCATATTCCCGATAAGACAATCGCCGGAATTGAAGCGCAAAAACGTCCGGAAGTGAAGCTTGAAAACAACGCCCGCGCTGTCAGCGCTGAGGCAAAAGAAGCTGCTTTGGCCAGTCGTCAGAAACATGCCGCGAAACAAATCAAGCAGCAGAAAAAGCCGTCTTTAACCGCGGCCGCTTTACTGCATAAAAAGAATAAGACGCGCTAAATCAATAGTGCGGCGGAGGAGCTTCTTCGGAAAGCGGGCGAATTTGACCGCCGGCATCGAAGTTTTGCGCCAAGAAAAAGACTTCACGCTGAAGCCGATCGATTATTAATGCTTGTTCGGCGACAATTTGGTTTAAATCTTTCAGAGTGCGTTCGTTTTCGGCAATAATGCTTTCTAATGTGATAAAGCGTTCTTCTATTTTATCAAGCGTCATTTGAAACCTCTTTTAAATCGGATAAAACGAGCATAGCGCTATTTTGATTGTTGAGTAAATCTTTTAAAAAGCTTACTTTAAGAAAAATTATTTTTTTATGAGGTGCTTTTATGACGGCTTTAACCGACTTGTTTTGTGATTTGGCGCGTATTCCTTCCCCTTCTATGCAGGAAGATGCGGTTGCGGAACATATTCTTTCTTTTTTTAAAGAAAATAATATTTCTGCCGAACGTGACAGTTTCGGAAATATTTATGCTTATATTCCGGCGGCGGATTCGTCCAAACGGCCGTTAATGCTGTCCGCACATATGGATGTCGTCGGCGATTCAAGCCCCGTTCATATCGTCAAAGAGGGCAATATTATCAAAACGGACGGCAAACGCACTTTGGGCGCGGACGATAAAGCAGGCGTTGCGGCCGCAATGATGCTGGCCAAAACGGTTATAAACGATAAAGCGGCGCACGGCGGCTTGGAAGTCGTTTTTACCCGTGATGAAGAACAAAATATGAGCGGCGCACGCGCTTTGAATTTTGATCAATTCAAATCGGAATATATTTTAGTGCTGGACGGCGATCGTCTGGGCGATTTTCAAATTGCCGGAGCCGGTTATACAAAAATGGTTTTAAGCGTCAAAGCGTTTAAGGGCGGTCATTCCGGTATTGATATTGCTGACCCGTTACGCGTCAACGCGGTCAAGCTGATTGCCGAAATTATGGCGGAATTGCCGCAGGGCGTTTATTATAAAGATGAAACCGGTGTGATTACATCTGTTAATGCGGGGGCGGTTGTCGCAGGCGGCGTCAAGAATATACCGACAGACAAGCAGGGATCGGAGTTCGCCTTTTTTATGGCAGATCATGCTATGTCCAACATTATTAACACGGATGCGTTCGCTCTTTATTCTATCCGCAGTTCGGATAAAGCCAAAGAGGCCGCTTTAATTAAGGAAATTCAGGATAAGATTGCTTCATTCAATAAAAAATACGACGGACTGGCTTCTTTTTCCGCGGCTTTTGAAGAACATATTCCTCCGTTTGAAAAAACAAGCGATACGACAATGATTGAAACGGCAAAAAAAGCCGGAGCTAAATTAGGCATAAATCTGAACATTTCTTCGTTTCATGCCGGTGCGGAAACGCATCTGTATGCGCAAAAGAAAAACGCGGACGGCAAAACGTTCAAACCGTATCTGGTCGGCGCGGCGAACATATATAATATGCATTCCGCCGCCGAATATGTCGAAGCCGATTCGATGGACAAAGGCTTCGAGCTGATCAAAACGCTGTTTTATACGTTTAACGGCCTTTAAAAGTACACTTTTTATTAAGGGCTTTTCCTTACAATATGTATTCCGGCTAAAAAGGATACATATCAATGGATTATCAGCTTTTACAAAAAGAATTAAGATACATTAAGGGATGGGTTTTTGATTTGGATGATACGTTGTATCCGCCGACCGGTGAAATTTATGCGCAGATGGCCGAACGGATTTGCGCTTATGTTATGAAAACGCTCCATATCGGAAAAAAAGAAGCCGCCGTTATTCAAAAAGAGTATTATCGCAAATACGGCGCGACTGTCTGGGGGCTGATGGTCGAACACGATGTGAACCCCGAAGATTTTACCGATTATGTGCATGAACTGGATTTGTCATCCTTAAAAGAAAATCCGCAGTTGAAAAAATGCCTTGACGCATTGCCTGACAAAAAATTCGTCTTTACCAACGGCGCGCATCAGCATGCGGAACGCGTTTTGGAACGATTGGGATTGACGGAATGTTTCAGCGGAATCTTTTCTATTCGCGAAGCCGACTATATTCCGAAACCGGCCTTGCAGACTTATCTGAAAATGTTGAATACCTTCGCATTAAAAGCCGAAGAAAGCATTATGTTTGACGACAGTCCCGCAAATATTTTGGGCGCAAAAAAAGCCGGTATGCATACCGTTTGGATTTCTTCAAACGTGGAAAACAACAAATACTGTTCGGTCGATACACAGGATTTTTGCGACTATGAAACGCCGGATTTAATAACTTTTTTATCCGCGTTGCTGATGAATAAAAGCGCCTGATTACAGCCCGAAATTTCTTTTTTCTCGGCTGACCGTTGTCGGTTCGGAATGTCCCGAATACAAAACCGTATCGTCCGGTAAAGTCAAAATCTTTTGCCGGATACTGTTTTGCAGCTGTGCGAAATCGCCGCCGGGAAAATGTGTCGCCCCCATGCTGTCTTTGAAAATCGTGTCGCCGACAAATGCCGTTTTGTTCGCCGCGTCATAGTAAACAACGGAATCGGGTGTATGGCCGGGCGTATGAATGACTTTCAAAGCGACTGACGGATCGGCGTTTAATTTTATCTCATCTCCGTCGTTTAGATATTCGGCTTCGTTCAGATTGAATGTTCGATTGCAGTAATCCCCTAAATTCAACCGTCCGTCCGTTAAATATTCCCGCCCGTTTTGATGCGCGATATAGGGAATGTTCAGTCGGCGATGAAGTGTTTCCACTGCGCCGATATGATCGAAATGCCCATGCGTGATCAGCATTTTTTCGATCGTCCAGCCGTTTTCTTTAATGATTTGAAGCAATATGTCCGTTTGCGCTGCCGGATCGATCAAAAAACCGTTCTTCGTTTTTTCATCAATGTAAAAATAAGCGTTCGTTTCAATGATATCAGCGACACTGATTTGTTTAACAATCATAACAAAGCCTTTCCGTATGTTTTTTCAAGCATACACAAAAAACAAGCCCGCCGTAAAGCGGGCTTATCTTATTTTTTCTTTTTGTGTTTCATCGCTTTTTTGGCTTTCGGCGGAAAAATTTCCACTTCGTCAACGATCAGGTAATCCGGATTATCCGCAAAATATTCCACCTGCACGCGGTCACCCGTGTTTAAATCGGTCAATGTGACATCTTCGTCAAACCATTTGCCGTTTTTTTCCATTTCTGTCACTTCGTTGACGTTGAACAAATAGGTATGTCCGTCGTCACCGCGAACGGTAAAAGTGTTTTCCGTTGCCGCTATTTTTTCCACCGTGCCGAACGTTTTCATACCGTCGGCAAAAGCCGGAGAAGCAGCCGCGCAAAATAAAGCTAAGCCTGTTAATATTTCTTTTTTCATCTGATTTTCTCCCTTTATAAACATGGTTAAAATATCAAAAATCAGATTGAAAATCAGGATGGCAGAAGGTTATCTGTCCGACGGTATTATATCAACCGCAACGCCGGCTTCTTCCAAAATGGTTTTAGCCAGATTAAAATTTTCCAGCCACCGGTCGGGAATCGGTCTGTCTTCGACGACAACACGCTTGATGCCGGACTGAATAATCGCTCCGGCGCAGCGTGAACATGGCAGATACGGATAAACGTAAATGGTGCAGCCGGCTACAGATTTGGGCGCGGTTAAAATCGCATTGGCTTCCGCATGAACGATCAGTTCGTATTTTAATTCCCGCTTGTTCAGACGTTCTTCCGTATCTTCCACGCCGATCGGCAGTCCGTTGAAGCCGACGGAAACAATGCGTTTTTTTTCATCGACAATTACCGCGCCGACTTGAGAAGACGGGTCTTTTGACCATGTTGCCACCAACTGAGCCAGATCAAAAAAGCGTTTTTGCCATTTATCCATAACGATCTCTCCTTAAATTCTGAAAGCATCATAGCAATCTTTCGGCGTGCCGACAATAAAAAGGCTTAACAAAAAAGAAGCTTTTCGTTACTCTGAATGAAATTTATTTGTTAAAGGAAAAATGATATGAAACCGATTATTGCCGTCTTGTGCCCGATGCCCATGGAATTTAATGCCGTTGAAAAAGCGTTCGGCAAACTGGGAGATACTTTGGAAACCGTATTTGAAGAAAAGCGGTTTGATTTTAACGGATTGGATGTTATTTTAGCGCGCTGCGGCGTCGGCAAAACTTTTGCGGCAGCGAAGGCGCAGAAATTGATTCAGACATACGAACCGGATCATTTGTTCGTTTGCGGCGTCGCCGGCGCAATTTCCGAAAAACTGAATGTTTTTGACGTTGTCGTTCCCAACAGAATCGTGCATGGAGACGTTTGTTTCGGTGACGCTTACAGCCCGACCGACGTTACGGAGTCTTCCATGGAATTTTTTGCGGGCAAACCGGGATTTTCTCAAACGGCGTATTTGCCGGAACGAATGAACGCTTCTTATGAGGCGGGAACGTTGGCCACAATCGATTTCTTTGCCGAAGAAAAGGAAAAGGACTTTCTGGAAGAAAAATTCAATGCCGTCTGCATCGATATGGAAAGCGCCGCCGTCGCGCAAATCGCGACGCTGTGGAATATCCCCGTTACGGTAATTCGAGCGATTTCAGACAACAGAAAACATACTTTCGGCGATTTCGAAACAAACGCACCGAAAGCATGCGATGCCGCGGCGCAAGCATTGCTGGCGTTGTTAGAAAAGATTTAAAGATCGGAAGAATAAATAAACTCTTTCAATCGAACGGGGGCATTTCCCAAATTTTGCCATGGTTCGGCTATGTCCAGACAGGCCAGGGCCGAGGTCGGGAATCCATCCGCAATCCGATGGTGATGCAGTTCTTCGTCCGCTGTATCCCAATCGCAGATCATCGGCAGAAAATTCTGCAGCCCGGGATTATGACCGATCACCAATACTTCGTGCTTGTCCGGTGCGGTACGACGCAAAATGCGTAAAATATCATCGGCGTCCGCCATATAAAGTTCGTCTATAAAAACGACTTCCGTCATACCGAACGCTTTCTTTAATTTAACAAGAGTTTCCATTGTCCGCACGGCGGGAGAACATAAAATCAAGTCGGGTCTGACCTGCCGGTCAATCATCAGGTTTCTGATTTTTTTCACGTCTTTGCGCCCGCGTTTTACCAAAGGATGAAACGCGTCGCGATCTTCTTTTTTGCTTTTTTCCGCTTTGCCGTGCCGCATCAAATATAAATGTCTGGAAAGTTTTGTTTCCGATACGGTTTCTTTTGTCGTTTTTAAAGCCATGCCACACCTCTTTTTTTCCTGTTCTTTCAGAATAAAAACTTCGGTAAAATAAGAAAAGATAAACGATCGGTTTAAACTTTTTTTATTCTTTTAATTTATATGAAAAAAGATTACTGATTAAATTTAATATGTTTCTTTGTAAGGATTCTTTTTATGCCGTCAGATCCCGTTGTTTTCTCTCAGCCCGTGTCTATGGATTCTCCGTCTCGCTTTTTCAATCGCGAATTGTCGTGGCTGGCATTCAACCAACGCGTGTTGGAAGAAGCGATGAACAAACGTTATCCTTTATTGGAACGTTTGCGTTTTCTGGCGATTTCCGGATCAAATCTGGACGAGTTTTTTATGGTGCGTGTCGCCGGCATTCTGGCGCAGATTTATGCCGGTGTTACGACGCGTTCCGATGACGGATTAACGCCGCAGGAACAATTGGATGCAATTAACGGCCGCGTTGAAATATTGCGCAAAACACAGGACGAATATTTCCATATTCTGAAAAAAGAAATGGAAAAAGAGAAAATATTCCTGATTTCCCGTGATCAGCTGTCTAAACAGGATGCTAAAGCGCTAAAATCTGTTTTTGAAGATTCTGTTTTTCCCGTTTTAACGCCGATCGCTTTGGATCCATCTCATCCGTTTCCGTGGTTGGCGAATTTATCACAGTCATTGATTCTTTCAATGAAAGACAAGCATGGAACGGAACGTAAGGCTTTGATTCCGTTGCCGGCCAGTCTGCCGCGCTTTATTCGCCTGACAAAAAAGCCGGCTCGTTTTATTGCTTTGGAAGATGTCGTTATGCAGTTTATTGACACGATTTTTCCGAATTTCACCGTTAAGCATGCCGGTCTGTTTTCCATTGTCCGCAACAGTCTGTTGGAAGTTGACGAACGCGCCGAAGATTTGGTGCGTCAGTTTGAAACGGCTTTGGCGCAGCAAAAGCGGGGCGACGTGATCGCTTTGGTGATGAATCAGGATATGCCGCAGGAACTGGCTGCTTATTTGACGCATAAACTTGATGTCGAGAGCTTCGGCGTCGTGCGCCGCAACGGTGTGTTAAGCGTGCGGTCTTTGTCGTCTCTGATTTTATCGGAGAGAAAAGATCTGTTGTTCAAGCCGTACAAGCCTCGTCACGCCGAACGCGTCCGTGATTTTAAAGGAGACCATTTCGCCGCGATCCGCAAAAAGGATATGGTGATTCATCACCCCTATGAATCTTTTGAAGTCGTTGTCAAATTCCTGCGTCAGGCCGCTAAAGATCCTGACGTGGTTTCCATTAAGCAAACGCTTTACCGTACGAACAAAAATTCTCCGATCGTCAAAGCATTGATTGATGCTGCTCTTGCCGGCAAAGACGTGACCGCCGTTGTTGAACTGCGTGCCCGTTTTGATGAAGAAGCGAATATCAAATGGGCGAAAGATATGGAGCAGGCGGGCGTGCATGTTGTTTTCGGTTTGATGAATTACAAGACACATGCCAAAATCTCTTTGGTAACGCGCAAAGAAAACGGCAAAATGAAAAGCTATGCCCATTTCGGAACGGGCAACTATCATGAAATTACGGCCAACCTCTATACGGATTTGTCCTTTTTTACCTGTGACAAACAGCTTTGCACGGACGCGGCGTTGGTGTTCAATTATCTGACCGGTTACGCTCAGCCCGAAAAGCTGAAAAAGCTGTCGATCGCGCCACTGAATCTGCGGGATAAGCTCTTGAAACTGATTGATAAGGAAATTGCTTGTGCCGAAGAAGGAAAGCCGGCCAATATCTGGGCGAAAATGAATTCGTTGCTGGATGATAAGTTAATCGATGCATTGTACCGCGCCTCCCAGGCCGGCGTGAAAATCACGCTTGTCGTGCGCGGCATTTGCGCTTTGCGTCCGGGAATCCCCGGATTTTCCGACAACATCAAAGTGAAAAGCATTATCGGACGTTTTCTGGAACACGCGCGTATTTTCTGCTTCGGAGCCGGAAATAAACTGCCGTCGCCGAAAGCGAAAGTCTTTATTTCCTCGGCCGACTGGATGCAGCGCAACACGATGCACCGCGTGGAAACGCTTGTTCCGATCGAAAACGAGACGGTTCACGAACAGATTATGGGACAGATTATGCAGGGCAATATCAAAGACGAAGCGCTGAGCTGGCTCTTGCATCCGGATATGACTTACACACGCATTTCTGAAAGTCCGCAGGCTTTTTCCTGCCATCAGTTCTTTATGACGCATCCCAGCTTGTCCGGACGGGGGACGGCAAAATTGCGCGGAATTGTCGCCCGTCAGAAAAAAGCCGTTCGCAAGGAAGAAAGAACGGCCCTTCAAGCGCCTGAAAAACAGCCGCGAACGAAAAAGACCGCAAAAACAAAAAAAGACGAACCGGCCGTCAAAAAAACGCCCGTCAAGGAGCAGAAAAAAATCGTCAGAAAATCTCTGACCCAGTCTAAAT
Source organism: Alphaproteobacteria bacterium (assembly GCA_017476085.1). The sequence goes on along the minus strand of JAFVEJ010000008.1, from coordinate 4,138 downwards.
TAAGGATTAAATCAATATGACACATCATCGTGAAGAAGACGGTATTGAATTTGAAGTTAATTTTTCCAATAAAGAAGAAGCCGAAATCCGTACCCGCTTAATTGCGTTGCAGGCAAAAATCAGAGAGGCCAATATTCCCGTCATTATTTTGCTGTGCGGTGTTAACGGATCGGGCAAAAATGCCGCTTTGGGCATATTGCGGGATTGGCTTGATCAACGTCAGCTTGATCTGCATGCTTATGAACGGCAGGATGTTCAAAAAGATCCGATCGAGTTTCGCCGTTATTGGTGCGATACGCCGCTCAACGGCAAAACGGGCATTTTCGTCAGCTCGTGGTATTCAGATCCGATGGTGTCCCATGCTTACGGCAAAATTGACGATGACGGATTGTATAAACGATTGGACGAGTGCAATACTTTTGAAAAAACACTGGCCGATTCAAATGCGATTTTCTGCAAGTTTTGGTTTCATAAAAATAAAGACGATCAGGAAGCTTTTTTAAACGCTCTGGATGACAATCCTTATGAAAAATGGCGCGTGATGCCGGACGATTGGAAAAATTGCTGTATGGCGGAAAAGTTTGAAGCGACAACCAAGAAAATCATTCGTTATACCGATAAAGACTATGCGCCATGGTTTGAAATCGACAACGGCAATTTTACGGAGCGTATGCGGGTCGCCTTGGATATTTTGTGTTCCCGCGTTGAAAAACAAATCGAAAACTTTAATAAACAGAGAAAAGAAGGCGAAAACAGGAAAAAAACGCCAAAGCCAAAGAAACCGGCTTTTGTTAAAACGTTGGATATGACCGCACAGCTTTCCAAGGAAAAATATGTCGAGCTGCTGCCTTATTTGCGGGCGCGGCTGAATGCTTTGCTGATGGAAGTCAAAAAACGCGATAAGAAAGTCATTTTGGCATTTGAAGGTCCCGATGCTTCGGGCAAAGGCGGCGTGATCAGCCGCTTGGCTTCGTCGATTTTTGTGCGGGACTGCAATATTTTTCCGATTGCCGCGCCGACGCAGGAGGAAATCAACCACAATTATCTGTGGCGGTTCTGGACACGTCTGACCGACCAAAAACTGCTGACCGTTTTTGACCGCACATGGTATGGACGCGTTTTGGTTGAACGAATTGAACACTTCGCATCCGATAAGGAATGGAAGCGTGCTTATGATGAAATCAATCACTTTGAAAAGCAGTTGGCTGACGGACGGAACATTGTTGTCAAATTTCTGCTCTATATTACCAAAGACGAACAAATGGCACGCTTTAAAGCCCGTGAAGAAACAGATTATAAAAAATGGAAAATCGGCAATGAAGATTGGCGCAATCGTGAAAAATGGGAACAATATGACGAAGCTTTTGATGAAATGCTGGAAAAAACGGATACCAAGTACGCGCCATGGTTCGTTGTCGCGGACAACAACAAAAAATACGGGCGGATTCAGGCTATGCAGCTGTTGTGCGAGCATTTGGAAAAAGTGCTGGATTATGATCCTGCCGAAGATGTTCCGCCGCTGAAAGAAGAATCAATTTCTGTAAAACCGAAAAAAAACAAGAAAAAAAAGAAAAAGTCAGCATAAATTTCTTTTAATTCCAGAAAATCAACGGTATAAAAATAGGACTTAAAAATTACGGATATTTATCCGAAGGTCTTAATTTTTTTACCGGAGTTTTCTATGAGAGAAGCTATTCAGGTTGATCAGAAGTTGCCGTTTATGCAAGGGTTGCCTCTGTCTTTACAACACATGTTCGCCATGTTCGGCGCGAACGTTTTAGTTCCCATTCTGCTGGGCATTGACCCCGCGATCGTTTTATTGTTCAACGGTATCGGCACATTGCTTTATATGCTGATCACGAAGAAAAAGATTCCCGTTTATCTGGGCGCGTCTTCCGCCTTTATTGCCTGCGGGCAGTTGGTGGTTTCCAAGTACGGTTATCCTTCTGCTTTAAGCGGTTTCATCACTGTCGGTATTGCGTTTGTCCTTGTTTCCGGTATTATTTCCAAAGTCGGCTATAAATGGGTTTATGCCATTCTGCCGCCGGCTGCCATCGGTGCGGTAATCGCCGTTATCGGTCTGGCATTGGGCCCTATCGCCGCCAGAATGTCCGGTTTGACAGCGGAAGTTATGGATCCTGTCACTGTTTCCATTGCTATGTTCACGTTGGCGGTCACGATTTTCGGATACGTTTTCTTTAAAGGTTTCCTGTCGATCATTCCGATTTTGGTCGGTATCGTTTCCGGTTATATTTTTGCCGTCTGCATGGGGCAGGTTGATTTCACATTGGTGAAACAAGCTCCGTGGTTTGCTTTGCCGACCTTTACGGCGCCCGTTTATAACCCGAGCGCGATCGCGATTATTTTGCCGGTCGCTCTTGTTTGTATAGCGGAACATATCGGCGATTTGATCGTTGTCAGTTCCGTTGTCGGCAGAGATTTGCTGAAAGACCCCGGTCTGCACCGTTCTTTCTTCGGGAACGGTTTGTCCGTCATTTTGTCCGGTTTCTGCGGTTCTACCCCGAACACGACTTATTCGGAAAATGTCAGCGTTTTAGCCATTACCCGCATTTTCAGCGTCTATGTTGTTGCCGGAGCGGCAGGATTGTCTATTCTGTTGTCGTTCTTGGGTAAGTTCTCGGCTTTGATCCGCACAATTCCCGATTCCGTTATCGGCGGCGTTTCTTTGCTGCTGTTTGGTGTGATCGCCACATCCGGTATCAGAACACTGATGGAACAGAAGGTTGACTACAACAAACCGACCAATCTGGTGATGACATCGATCGTTTTGATTATCGGCGTTTCCGGCGCTCATGTCACGATCGGCAGCGTTACCTTTGAAGGTATGGCTCTGGCGGCGATTTTTGCCGTTATTTTGGGCGCGATCTTCAAGCTGTTCAAGAAAATCTGATTCGATATGGACTTCGGCGCCCCGATTTACACGATAAGAGATGCTTATCTGCATTTCGGGGCGCGTCCTTTATTTTCCGGGTTGGAACTGTATCTGACCAAAGGAAAAAGATATTGTCTGGTCGGCCGCAACGGATCTGGTAAATCGACGTTGCTGAAAGTCATTGCCGGTTTGCAGGAGGCGGATCGAGCGGAAGTTTTTATTCAGCCGGGGACGGTTGTCTCTTACATGGCGCAGGAAGACGAGCTTTCAGACTTTGCTTCTTTGCGCGATGTTGTTTTGTCGGGGCTGGATAAAGAACAACGGCAAATACAGGAATATAAAGCTGACGTTTTAATCGAAAAATTCGGCATAGCCGCCAATGTCGATCCGAAAACGGCTTCCGGCGGCGAACGCAAAAAAGCTGCGTTGGCACGGGCTTTGATCAATGATCCCGATATTTTATTATTGGACGAACCAACAAATCACATGGACATAGCGGCCATTGAGCGGTTGGAAGAAACATTAAGCAAGTTTACAGGTGCGCTGATCGTCATCAGTCACGATAAAATGTTTCTGAAACGCGTGGCGGACAATATGATTTGGCTTGATCGCGGCATCGTGCGCATGCAGAGTAAAGGCTTTGACGCTTTTGAAGAGTGGCAGGATCGCGTCTTTGAACAGGAAGAGGCCGAACGTCAACGGTTGAATAAAAAAATCGAAGCGGAAACGGAATGGCTGCACAAAGGCGTTACGGCGCGTCGTAAACGCAATCAGGGACGTTTGCACAGATTGTACGATTTACGCAATGAACGACGGGAGCAGATAAAAAAAACCGGATCGGTAGATTTAAATATTGATCAGGGCGAAATCAAAACAAACCTGATCGTTGAGGCCAAAAATATTTCCAAGTCTTTCGGAAATCGAACGATTGTTTCCGGCTTTTCCCTGCGATTAATGCGCGGCAATAAAATCGGTATTGTCGGCGCAAACGGTGTTGGAAAAACAACGCTGTTACGCATGCTGACCGGACGGATGGAACCGGATACGGGCTTTGTCCGTCGGACGCGTAATCTGCAGGAAGTCTATTTTGATCAAAACCGCGCAACTTTGGATCCTGAAAAGACCTTAAAAGAAACGCTTTGTCCCGACGGCGGCGATTATGTTTTTGTTTTAGGCGAAAGCAAACACGTTCGTTCTTATTTAAAAGATTTCCTGTTTTCGCCGACACAAGCGGATACCCCTGTT
>JAFVEJ010000124.1 GCA_017476085.1 Alphaproteobacteria bacterium | reverse complement strand
TGTTCCGGTTCCCCATTGCCGACAGATAACAAAGATATGGCTATAGAGGTTTTGTATAATCTGTTGGACAGCGCACGGCATTATGGGATTAGATATTCATTGGACGGGGTGTCGCTTGATACGCCCGCACAGATAAATCAAATTCGCTATGATATCGAGAAACGGATTTCCTATAAGAAAGAGGAATGCTATGCACTTCATCAAGCAGATGAATGGGAAGAAATCGCGGCATATATGGATCTGATTGCATCTCGCAGAGAAAGCGTTCGTATTGATGAAGATATGGAATTGCGCATTCCGAAAGCTGAAGCCCCTGCATATTTGGAATGGAGTCTGTGGAGAGCGTTTCTTGCTATTGATAGCTTAACCAATAAACCATATGAGATGCGACGCTTTAATATTGATCAGGATTTTATGCCGATAAGCACGGCTCCCGGTAACGGGCCTGATCTAATCGCGGAGTTTGATGACCGAGTTGTGGTTGTTGAAGTCACTTTATCCGAATCATCTCGGCAAGAAGCAATGGAAGGCGAACCTGTCCGGAGGCATGTCGCGGATTTGATGCAGCAATATGATAAACCCGTATATGGTCTTTTTATCGCTAACAGGATTGATAGCAATACGGCAGAGACATTCAGAATCGGCAGATGGTATACCAGAGATGACGCAAGATTGGAATTGAAAATAACTCCGCTGACATTACAACAGTTTTCGGGATATTTTAGAGCAATGTTTGAAAAAGGAAAAACGGCACCTGAAAAGGTGTTTGAACTTTTAGAACTCTGCCATGTTTATAGAAGAGATCACACACATGAAAACGGCAGTGCTCCAGAATGGAAAAAATTCATAAATGATGCTGTAGAAGAACGTATTGCTACATTATAAAGGCTATTTATTTTAAGTTTTTATTTTTGTCTTTTTTTTACGCGTGGTTGATCGCGATGAAGTCCAAAGCCGCCTGATAGGCTTGCGTGGCGTTCATGTTCGATGTGTCCAAAACATAAGCATCTTCCGCCGGTTTCAGCGGAGCCGTCGCGCGTTTGGAATCGCGTTCGTCGCGTTCTTTGATGTCTTTTAAAATCACGTCGTAATCGGCGGGCTTGCCGGCGTCTTTCAGTTCCTTGAAACGGCGGTCGGCCCTGACTTCGGCGGAAGCGGTTACAAACAGTTTCACGTCCGCGTTCGGGCAAACAACCGTGCCGATGTCGCGACCGTCCAGAACGGCGCCTTTCGCGGGAGTGCCGTCTTCAAAAAACGGATGTTCGGCAAAGTCGCGCTGTAATTGCAGCAACGCTTCGCGGACGGAGGGAATGACGGCGACTTTCGAGGCCGCGTTGCCGGTCGCTTCTTCGCGCAAAGCCGGATTGGACAGGATCTGATTGATGCTTTTCGGATCGAAAGCTTTGGCCGCTTTTGTCGCTTCGGTTTCGTCGGACGGATCTTTTTTCGCCTGTAAAACGGCGTATCCGACGGCGCGGTAAAGCCGCCCCGTGTCCAAAAAGGCGTATTTGAAATGCTTTGCCAGATTTTGCGCCAAAGTGCCTTTTCCGGCGGCGGCGGGGCCGTCAATCGCGATAATCATGAATGTTTGCTCCTGCTGTGTTCATCAAAGATATAAATTCCGGAAAGCTGGTCGCGACCGAAGAAACGTCGTCGATTACGACGGGCTTTTCGCTCGCCATACCCATCACCATAAAGGACATGGCTATCCGATGGTCTAAATTTGCCCGAATCAGCCCTCCGCCGCAAGCATTATTTCCTTTGCCTCTGATTCGTATGGAGTCGTCGGGAAGGGCTTTGGCGTCGATTCCGTTTTGCGTCAGTCCGTCGACGATGGCCTGCAGACGGTTGCTTTCCTTGACTTTCAGTTCCGTCAGACCGTTCAGGCGCGTTTCTCCGTCGGCGAAAGCGGCGGCGACGGCCAGAATCGGGTATTCGTCTATCATGGAGGGGGCTTTTTCGGACGGCACGTCGACGCCTTTTAAAGCGGAAGAACGTACGCACAGGTCGGCAACGGGTTCTCCGGCGACGGTGCGTTCGTTTTCAAAGGAGATATCCGCGCCCATTTCCAACAGAACGTCAAGGATGCCCGTACGCAACGGATTGATGCCGATATCGGGCTGGACGATTTCGGAATCGGGCGTGATCAATGCCGCGACGATTGCAAAAGCGGCCGATGAAATATCGGCGGGAACGACGACGGGGCAGGCGGTCAGTCTTTTGCCGCCGCGCAAAGTGATGACGTTGCCGCCGTTCGCGTCTTTTTCAACCGTGATGTCCGCGCCGAACGCTTTCAGCATTCTTTCCGTGTGGTCGCGGCAGGCAACGGGTTCGTAAACGACGGTCGGACTTTTTTTGCGCAAGCCGGACAGCAGAACGGCCGACTTGATTTGCGCCGAAGCGACGGGAAGCGTGTATTCGAACGGCTCATCTTTTTCAGAGCCGATCATTGTAATCGGCAGTTTCTCATCTGTTGTTTTAAAGACGGCGCCGGTTTTTGACAAAGGGTCGGTGATTCGTTTCATCGGACGAGAGCACAAGCTGGCGTCGCCCGTCAATTTTGCCGTGATCGGATAAGCGGATAAAAGCCCCATTAACAGACGGACTCCGGTTCCCGAATTGCCCATATCCAGAATCGACTCCGGTTGTTTGAACGTGTCGATTCCCGTTGCCGTCCAAAGTCCGTTTGTTTGTTTTTCTATCACCGCGCCCAGTTTGCGCAGCGCTTGGGCCGTGCAAAGCACGTCTTCGCTTTCCAGCAGTCCCTTGATTTCCGTAGTGCCCTGCGCGATCGCGCCGAGCAGTAAAGCCCTGTGGGAAACAGACTTGTCGCCGGGGATAGAAAGCGTCCCGCGCAAGCCTTTTGTTTGTGTTGAAACTTTTTTCTTCATGAAAATAACTTTTTGCTGCTTTTTTTATTTGACAAAGATAGCACTAACATATCAAATCCGATAAATAAATTTTTTAAAGAGGAGATGTCTTATATGTCAAAACCTGAATGGGGAACAAAGCGTATTTGCCTGCAATGCGGCGAACGTTTTTACGATTTGGGAAAAGATCCGATCAAATGTCCGCACTGCGGCGATGAAATGTCCGTTGAAGAATTTTTAAAACTGCAGGCTTTAATGGCCGGCAAGTCCAAACGCGGCGGCAAAGGCAGAATCCATGAGGAATTGGAGGCCATATCCGCGGAAGAGGCTGTTTTTGAAGATACCGGCGACGATGAATTGGAATTGATTGAAGACGCTTCCGATTTGGGCGACGACCATCATGATATGGCCGAAGTGATGGATAACGTCGAAAAAGGCGAAGAATAACTTTTTTGCTCATTTTTCCGATTAAATTCTGGAAATTAAGGAAATCAGATGCTACCTTTAGATATGAACTGGTTTCTTTAAAGGCGGTATAAGAGTGCTGTTTCGTGTGGCTGTTTTGATGATGTTGTTTATGCCGGGACGGGTCTTGGCTGACTGTACATTTGCGGAACAGGCGGAAAAATCAGGAAAAATAAGCATTGCTTATATGCAGTACATTTACTGTTCGGAAGAAGAAAACGATGCGGAAGCCCAATATAAATTAGGGTCTATGTATTATCAGGGAGTCGGTTTGCCCCGACCTGATTTCAGGCGGGCGGCCGCTTTTTTCTCTCGCAGCGCAAATAACGGGTATGCGCCGGCTCAAGTTAAGCTGGGGCTGCTGTATTGGCGCGGAGAGGGAGTCGAAAAAAATCTGAAAATAGCGCATAAATGGCTTTATTTGGCGCAGGAACCCGATGAGACGCGTTGGTTCTATTATGTCGGTCCGTCTTCAGATGCAACAGCCGGAGCTTTGTATTCCAAAATTGACGCCGCAGCTCGGAAAACCGTAGGCAAGTCGTTGGAAGCATCTGTTTTGTCAACGGTGAAAATTGAAGGAGAAACGGATTTCTTTGAAAAGATGAACATTATCCCGTCATATAAAGAAGTGGCCGAGTTTCAGCATGAAAAAATGATCGAAGCCGGAAAAGATCTGCTGAGCGAGCAGTATCAGTCGGATTTGCAGCAATTTTTAAATAACCTGAAGCCGGATATTAATATACCGCCTTCTATTCCTCAAAATACGCAGCAAATGATTTTAAACTGGTTCAAACCGGCTATGTTGACGTCGAAAAATTTGGAACCTTCCAAAATACCCGTTCTGGAAAAATTAAAGAACGAAATCGAAAGCCCCGCCGAATAAAAAGCATTGTGGAAAAAAACTGTGACTAAAAAGCTTTTCGTAAAGACTTTCGGCTGCCAGATGAATGTTTATGATTCGGGCCGGATGGTTGATATTATGCGCGCTTTGGGATTCGAAGAAACAAACGATCCCTTGGACGCCGATATAATTATTTTTAACACTTGCCATATCAGAGAAAAAGCGTCTGAAAAAATCTTTTCCGAATTGGGACGCTTTAAGCCTTTGAAGGAAGAACGGCGCAAGCAGGGGCGTGATTTGATTTTGGTTGTCGCCGGTTGTGTCGTACAAGCGGAATCCGAAGAATTTATGAACAGGGCAAAGTTTGTCGATATCGCTTTGGGACCGCAGACGTATCATCGGTTGCCGGAAATGCTGCGGAAGCTGGAACAAAAAAGGAAACAGCGGATTATTGACGTCGAATTTCCGGCGGTAGCGAAGTTTGATTCTCTGCCGCAGGCCAGATCAAACGGCGTTTCTTCTTTTTTGGCCATTCAGGAAGGATGCGACCGTTTTTGTTCCTATTGTGTCGTTCCGTATACGCGCGGGGCGGAATATTCCCGTCCGTTGAAAGAAATCGTCGCCGAAGCGCGCCAGTTGGCTGAAACAGGTACAAAAGACCTGATGCTGTTGGGGCAGAACGTGAACGCGTGGCATGGGGAAGGTTTGGACGGGACTCCTTCCGATTTAAGCCGATTGGTTAAGGCGGTAGCGGAAATTAACGGAATCGAGCGCATCCGTTATGTGACTTCTTATCCGTCTGATTTTACGGATGATATGATTGCTATGCACAGGGATATTCCCAAAGTGATGCCGTATTTGCATTTGCCGATACAAT
>JAFVEJ010000001.1 GCA_017476085.1 Alphaproteobacteria bacterium | reverse complement strand
CTGGCCAAGATCGGATTTTCCCAGTCTTATACCTATTTCACATGGCGCGAATCCCGTCATGAACTGGAAGAATACTTTAACGAGCTGACCCGGTCGGAAATGAAAGAATATTTCCGTCCGAATCTGTTCCCGACGACGCCTGATATTATGCCGTTCTATTTGCATGACGCGCCGCGTTCGGCTTTTATTATCCGCTTTATTTTGGCGGCGACGCTTTCTCCTTCTTACGGGATGCTGAACGGGTACGAGCTTTGCGAAAACGACGGCATCTACGGCAAGGAGGAATTTAATAATTCCGAAAAGTATGAAATTAAGACACGCGACTGGAATGCAGAGGGAAATATCAAGGATCTGATCGCGCAGATCAACTGGATACGCGGTGAGAATTATGCTTTGCAACTCTATGAAAATCTTAGATTTTATTCTTCCGAGAATGAAAATATTATGTTCTACGGCAAGATGACCGAAAACCGCGATAATATGATTTTCGTGGCGATCAGTTTGGATCCGTATCACGGACAAGCGGGGCGGATCTGGTTCCCGACCGAAGAGATGGGAGTCGCTTTCGGCGGGCGTTTCCGGGTGGAAGAATTGCTGAGCGGCCGTGAATTTGAAGTCCGCGGCAATGAATTGTGGGTCAATTTGTATCCGGCCGGCAATCAAGCCGAAATTTACCGAGTGACGCCGATAGATTGGGCCTGATGATGAAAATAAAAAGTGGCGGCTGTAAAAAACAGTTGTCACTTTTGCTTTATTTGAGCCATACTCTCTCTTACACTTTAACAAAACAGGTTTTTTATAATGATTTCCAGTTTTAAAGATCAGGATTTTCTGTCGGTTGACAATGAAAATCTCAACGAAGTTTTTAAAGATTTGGTTTTTCAGGATTCTTTTTGCCGCAAATTGGAAGCTTTTTTGCCCGCCAAGCGTTGGTACAGCGCAAAAGATGACACGATTGTCACGGTTTCCTTTCAGGTATTAATTCCGTTGGAAAAGGTTTTGTTGGCCGTTGTTTTGGTAGCTTTAAAGGGCGGCGAAAAGCCGACTTTTTTAATTCCTTTGCGCGCTGCTTTTGGCGAAGCTGCCGATAAAGTGCCGGAATCAGCCATAATTGCGGGAATTGAGACGCCTCAATCTAAAGGCGTTATTTATGATGCCGCCGGTGATGACGATTTTGCCGCTTGTTTGCTGCCGTTGTTGGAAAAAGACGCTTCCGTCGAAATCGGCGCCGGTTTGACTTTAACGGGGACTTCTACGGCAACCGGTAAGAAATTGATTCATGAGGTTGATGGCCTGCCGCAGAAAATGCTGGGCGTTGAGCAAAGCAACACGTCTTTGATTGTCGGCAAAAAAATTATGCTGAAAATGTACCGCCGCACGGCATTCGGTTCCCATCCCGAAGTGGCGACGACAAGCTTTTTGACAGAAGAGGCGAAATTTAAAAATACGCCGGCTTATTTGGGAATGCTGGCATTGGAATATGCCGACGGCAAAACAATGGCCTTGGGAATTTTACAGGCGTTCGTTCCGAATGTCGGAGACGGCTGGTCTTATACGATGGATTATTTGAAATCCTATTTTGTCGAAACGTTTGCCGGGCAAACGGGGCTGCGCCATACGGCCTATCTGAAAGAAGCGCGTCTGCTGGGAAAACGGACGGCTGAAATGCATAAGGCGTTTGCCAAAGGAACGGATGAAGTTTTCAGACCTGTTTCCGTAATGGCGGATGATTTGGCTTCCTGGCGGGATCAGGTGATCGCTCAGGCGGATAAAACGCTGGCCGTCGCACGCGCTAATGTGGAAAATCTGACCGGAGAAATTAAAACGCGGGTGGAAAACCTGATTAACGGACGGGATCGCATTGTCGAACGGGTGACGGAGCTTTTGCCCGTGATTGCGGACGGTAAAAAAACGCGTTTTCATGGCGACTATCATTTGGGACAGGTCGTCCTGGATGAAGACGGCGATTTTTATATTCTGGATTTTGAAGGAGAACCGCTGCGTCCGATTACCGAAAGACAGATTAAGCAGTCCGTGTTGAAAGATGTGGCCGGTATGGTACGCTCGTTTGATTATGCTGCGTTCGGCGCCGTATTGCTGTATGTTTTGCCGGAAAACCGTGAGAAAGCTTTGAAGTTGGCGGCTAAATGGCAGGAAAAGGCGACGCAGGCGTTTTTGGACGGGTATTTTGAAAATATGGACGGATGCGATTCGTTGCCGACGGAAAAGGAAATCACGCTGAAGCTGCTCGATTTGTTTGTTTTGGAAAAAGCGCTGTACGAAGTGATTTATGAAGTGGCCAATCGTCCGGATTGGTTGGCAATTCCGATGAACGGGCTGGCCCGTTTGGTTAACCTCGATGGAGAATAAAGTATGAAAAATTATTTGGATGAAAGTATTGTTGAAGCTTTGGTAACATCGGGGTATGGCGACCCGTTTTCCGTTTTAGGTCTGCATCGCGAAGGTGCTGACGGCGATTTGGTTTTGCGCACGTTTCAGCCGCAGGCACAGAACGTTTATG
>JAFVEJ010000123.1 GCA_017476085.1 Alphaproteobacteria bacterium | reverse complement strand
ATCCGGCTTTAGGCAACGGCGGACTGGGACGTATGGCCGCCTGCTTTATCGATTCAATGGCAACATTGGGACTGCCCGGCTACGGTTATGGCTTAAATTACCAATTCGGCTTGTTTAAACAAGCTTTCGAAAACGGCTATCAGAAAGAATTGGCCGATTCCTGGATGGAACGGTCTTCTCCATGGCAGATCGAACGTGCCGATCGGGCTTGCCGCGTTCCGATTTACGGCCGGTTGGTTTATGAAGAAGTCAACGGAGAACGCCGCCCGCATTGGGTGGACACGGAAACAATCGTCGGCGTTCCTTATGATATGCCGATCGTTGGTTTCGGCGGAAAAACCGTCAACTATCTGCGTTTATTCTCGGCTCGTTCCGACAACCAGCTGGACATTAAAACCTTTAACGAAGGCGGATATATCAAAGCGGTTGAAAAGAAAATCAAATCCGAAACGATCTCCAAAGTGTTGTATCCGTCCGATGCCGTCGAAGCCGGCAAAGAACTGCGCTTAACACAGCAATATTTCTTCGTTTCCTGCGCGATCAGCGATATTATGCGCCGGTTCCTTGAAACGAACACGGATCTGCGCGACTTCCCGAAAAAAGCGGCAATTCAGCTCAACGATACGCATCCGACTTTGGCCATTCCCGAACTGATGCGCGTTTTGATGGATGTCCATGGACTGGATTGGGATACCGCTTGGGAAATAACGGAAAAAACGATGGGTTACACCAACCACACCTTGCTGCCGGAAGCGTTGGAACGTTGGTCCGTGACTTTGTTGGAAAAGGTTGTTCCCCGTCATCTGTCGATCATTTATGATATCAATGATCACCTGATGAAAAAGATTTCCGCCAAATATCCCGGCAATGTCGATAAACTTGCCCGCATGTCCGTTATTGAAGAAGGCGATGTCAAAAAAGTCCGCATGGGCAATCTGGCGATTGTCGGATCCCATTCAATCAACGGCGTGGCGGCAATTCATTCCGATTTGGTCAAAAAGAATTTGGCGCCGGATTTTTATGAAATGTGGCCGGAACGCTTTAACAACAAAACAAACGGAATTACACCGCGCCGCTGGCTGTACAGCGCCAACCCCGAATTGTCGGCTTTGATTTCGGAACACATCGGAACAAATTGGGTATCCCATTTGGACGACTTGAAAAAGCTTGCTCCTTTTGCGACGGATTCCGATTTTATCCGTTCGTTTTTCCAGATCAAAAAAGCAAACAAAGAAAAATTGGCGAAGATTATCCTGAACACAACGGGTAATATCGTCGACACCGATTCTTTGTTTGACGTTCAGGTCAAGCGTATGCACGAATACAAACGTCAGCTGTTAAACGCTTTGAATATCATTTACAATTATCTGCAAATCACGGAAGACGGATTGACGCTGCCTTCGCCGCGCACGTTCATTCTGGGCGGCAAAGCGGCTCCGTCTTATGATTTTGCAAAATTGGTGATCAAGCTGTTCAACAATTTGTCGCAAGTCATCAACAATGATCCGCGCGTCAAAGACCAGATGAAGGTCGTCTTCATTCCCGATTATAAAGTATCGATCGCGGAACGCGTGTTCCCCGCTTCGGACGTGTCCGAACAAATCTCAACCGCAGGCTTTGAAGCGTCCGGCACGGGCAATATGAAGTTCATGTTGAACGGCGCGCTGACGGTCGGCACATTGGACGGTGCAAACGTTGAAATTCGTGAAGAAGTCGGCGACGAAAACTTCTATCTGTTCGGTTTGACGACACCGGAAGTCAAGAAAATCCATACGGAAGGTTCTCATAAACCGTGGGATCTGTATAATTCGGATTCTCGCATCAAGCGGATTATGGACGCTTTGTCTTCCAATATGTTCTCGCCGTCCGAACCCGGAATTTTCAAGCCGATTTTCCAGAACATTATGACTTCGGATTACTATTTGCTGTTGGCCGATATCGGTTCTTATATCGACATACAGGCCAAAGTGGGCAAAGACTTCCTGAACAAAGCGTCCTGGGGCAAAAAAGCCGTGATGAACGTGGCCTGTTCGGGCAAATTTTCTTCCGACCGCACAATTTCGGAATACGCCGAGGATATCTGGGACGTCAAACCCGTTTTGTAAAAACTTTACACTACGAAAAAAGCCTCCGAAAACGGAGGCTTTTTTATTATCCCGCAGAATACTTTATAAATACGGAGACAAAACGATTTTAAACTTCTTTCCGCCTTTTACACTGATTTTCTGCATCAGGTTACCGCCTTCCGTCTGCATTTCCGGTTCTTCCGGATTTCCCCAAACGATTTTGGTTACGACAAAATAATCGCCGTCAGCAACATTTTCAAATTCAAACTTTCCGTCAACATCACAAACGTTTTTCCGGCTCAGCTGATGGAATCTTAAATCATCGGGAACAAAAACGACTTTGTCCTTGCTTGCTTCTCTTGCTCCCCGTTCTGCGTCACCGAATAAATGGGTCACGCGTTCTTTTGCATATTTTGTCGTCGGATTAAAGCAAGACCTGATATCCCGAACATTTCTGAACAGTGCCGTTTTTCTCGCGCCAGACAGCGGACCCCTCAATCACGTTTTGTCCGTCTTTCAACTGTTTTTCAGCTTCGGCTTCATCAAATTCCTCTGTCAGCATAACCGGTTTTGCCGCGCATGCGCTCAAAGCGAACAAAGCAAAAATCAAACTTAATTTTTTCATAAAAAAATATCCCCTCTCTAATGACAGTTAAATCAAAAATCCATAACAGTATAACCACTATTCGCCCGACTTCAAATCAAAATGAAAGGATTCGACGACCATAATTCGGGCGCGGCGAAAAGCGCCTTTATTTAAAAGGCGTTTTATAAAAATCAAAAGATCATAAGAATCCTTTTGATTTTTTTTATTTAATCAATCCGTGTTTTTTCTTTCCGACGGAAAGCTTGATCTGCCCGTTTTGCAGATCGGCTGCCGTCAGGACAATATTTTCGCCCGACACAACCGCGTCATTAACTTTGACGCCGTTCTGCGCAATCAGACGCTTGGCCTCGCCTTTGCTGGCCGTCAGTTTCAGCTGTACCAACGCTTCCGTCAAAGCGATGTCTCCCGCGAAAGAAATTGTCGGCAGATCACCGCCGGCGACACCTTCTTCAAATGTTTTGCGCGCTGTTTCGGCTGCGGTTTTGGCGGCTTCCTCTCCGCGGCAGAGTTTTGTCGCCTCGAAAGCCAGAATTTTCTTGGCTTCGTTGATTTCTTTATCCTGCAAAGCTTCCAACCGTTTGATTTCATCCATCGGCAGATCGGTATAGATTCGCAGGCATTTTCCGACTTCGGCGTCGCCGATATTGCGGAAATACTGATAATAATCATAAGAAGACAGTTTATCTTCATTCACCCAAACGGCGTTGCCCTCAGACTTGCCCATTTTCTTACCTGCGGAATCCGTTAAAATCGGACTGGTGAAACCGAACAGTTCGACATCGTACTTGCGCCGTCCCAGTTCCGTTCCGGACGTGATGTTGCCCCACTGGTCGGAACCGGCAATTTGCGCGCGGCAGCCGTACTTTTCATACAAACGGCAAAAATCGTATCCTTGCAGCAGCTGATAGTTAAATTCAAGGAATGTCATCTGCTGTTCGCGTTCCAGACGCGTTTTGACACTTTCCATTGTCAGCATGCGGTTGACGGAATAATACGTTCCGACATCGCGCAGAAATTCCAAATAGTTGATGTCTTTGAACCATTCATAGTTATCGACGATTACGGAACCGGACGGGGTATCGTCAAAACAGATAAAACGCGCATAAGACTTTTTCAGTCCTTCAATATTATGCGCGATCGTTTCGGGCGTCATAAAGGGACGCAGTTTATCCTTACCCGACGGATCGCCGATTCTGGCCGTCGCGCCGCCGACAAGCATGATCGGCTTGTTGCCCAATTTTTGGAACCAACGCATCATCATTACCGGCATCAAATGCCCGGTATGCAAGCTGTCCGCCGTCGGATCGGAACCCAAGTAACCGACCGCGGGCTTTCCCGTCTTTTCACATTCATATAAATAAGCGTCGAAACCTTCTTCGTTCGTACACTGATTAAAAAAGCCGCGCTCGGTCAAAATACGCAGAAATTCCGATTTAAACTGAGTCATAAAACACCGTCCCGTTTGGATTTTATTAAACTATTCAGGCTATGATATTTAGCAGTAAAGACAAACAAACTCAACAGCAAAGAAGAGGAAAAATGGAAGTCATCAAGCCGTTGACAGCTTTGGGACTGATGAGCGGAACTTCGATGGACGGGGTGGACGCGGCGCTGCTGGTCACGGATGGCGTGGATATTTTCGAATACGGCAAAGCGCTCAGCCGACCTTATGATATGGAGATGCGATCCGAATTGCGTTCGGTCTGCGGTCACTCTCCCGACGAGGACAATCAGCACCTTAAAGACGTTGAGCGCAAAATGACCCTTTTCCATGCGGAAGTCGTGTCGGAACTGTTGGATTCCGCAGGACTGAGGCCGGAAAACGTTGACGTGATCGGTTTTCACGGTCACACCGTTTTTCATAAACCGGAAAAACAGCTCTCCGTCCAAATCGGCGACGGCGATTTATTGGCCGAACAAACGCATATCCCTGTTGTCAATCGCTTCCGCAATTCCGACATTGCAAACGGCGGACAGGGCGGACCGATGATGGCGTCTTATCATGCGGCGTTGGCGCGCGATTTGGAAAAACCCCTGATCGTTTTAAACATCGGCGGTGTCGCTAAGTTGACCTGGATTGGAGAAAACGGCGAATTGGTCGCTTTTGACACAGGTCCCGGAAACGCGCTGATCGACGATTGGATGATGAAAAAACACGGCACGAACATGGACTTTGACGGCAATATTGCCGCCGGCGGCACTGTCAACGAAAAAATCATCGCGGCTATGATGAAACGCCCTTATTTTAAAAAAGCCCCGCCGAAGTCTCTTGATCGCGATGAATTTGCCCAAAGGATTATGGATAATCTGGAAGGTGAAAACGTTGCCGACGGCGCGGCTACACTTACCGCCTTTACAGCTGAAGCGGCAGCGGCGGCAGCCAGAGATTTCCTGCCGAAACCGGCCAAACGTTGGATTATCTGCGGCGGCGGAGCGAACAATCCGACTTTAATGCGTATGCTGCGTCAAAAAATTGACGTACCGGTTGATGTCGCGCGGGAAGTCAACTGGAACGGCGACTTTTTGGAAGCGCAGGGATACGCTTTTCTGGCCGTCCGTTCTTTGTTCGGACTGCCCATTTCTTTCCCGACGACAACGGGAGTACCGCATTCAATGTGCGGCGGCATGCTGCACAGCCTTCCCGTTGCGGCAAAAGAAAAGAAAATACGATAATTTTTTCTTTTTTTACAATATGTTCATTTTTTTCATTTTTGATCTAACAAAACCCTTGACCCTATGGAAAAGGGAGAGTAAGCCATTCCTGTTTTTGGGGAATTTTTCCTTAAACGAAGAAAGGATTGAAAACGATGGTGGACGAAGAGGATTACGGTAAAATTATTGAAGCCCATGCGCATATCGGGACTTGGAGCGCCGATAATGTCGATTTTACCGAGGATACGCTGAATGCGGCTCTTGACGAACCGTTTACGGTCGATATTAACGGCGAAGAAGAAGAAAACGAAGTCGTCGCCGTCCTGGTTTCCAATATGAGCGGCATAGACCAGCTGCCGGACGGATCACCTAAAATCGGCGAAATCGAAGCCAATGAATATATGTTGGATGTTGCCGCGGAAAATCCGAAATACAAAACATTGATCGTCGGCCAGCCCGGCTATGGCAATGCGGATAATTTAGTCGATCTGATCGAACGGCGCGGCGATGAAATTTATGGCATCAAACTGCATCCGAACACGCTACAGCT
>JAFVEJ010000007.1 GCA_017476085.1 Alphaproteobacteria bacterium | reverse complement strand
TCAACCGGCAAACCTTCCTCATCAACTTGAACCGAAAGCTCTTTTATTTCCTGCTGATCCGGATTATTCAGCCGATTTTCGACAACAGTGTTGATTGTCCCTTCCTTCAGCAGCTTTTGAACGCCTTTGATCGTATATCCCTCTTTGTGCAGCAAATATTCTATCTTTTTCAAAAGAGCTATATCTTCAGGCCGATAGTAACGTCGACCTCCCACACGCTGAACAGGAGAGACTTCAGAAAATTTCTTTTCCCAAAAACGCAACACATGCGGCGGCACGTTTAATTCCGCCGAAACTTCCGTAATTGTTCGAAAAGCTCTGGCTGCCTTTTTGTCGAACAAATCTGGGTTTTCGATTTCTTCTTCCATTATTTCTTCTGATTAACCTGATTTTTTAAAATATGAGACGGGTGAAAAGACAAAATACGACGCGGTGAAATAGGAACATCCACGCCTGTTTTAGGATTGCGTCCCATACGCATTTTTTTATTCCGAACGGAAAATGAACCGAAAGAGGACAACTTGACCGTATCCCCTTTTTCCAAAGCGCGCGAAACCTCTTCCAAAACCATATCCAACAATTTGGCTGATTCATTTAATGACAAGCCGACCTCATGATAAACGGCTTCTGCCAGTTCTGCGCATGTAATATTTTTCTCCTCTGCAGTCATAAACGCCCCCTTTTTTACACATCACATTACTCAGGGTAAAAAATTTGAGCTTTTTTTTCAAGATTTTATTAAATTTCCCAGAGATATTCTAAAAAAATCAGAGTCGAATCAGGCTTGCGCCCCATGTAAAACCGGATCCCATACCCGGCAGCAACAAAAGTTGGCCTTTTTTAAGTCTGCCGCTTTTAACCCCTTCGGCCAAAGCTAAAGGAATCGAAGCAGCAGAAGTGTTTGCATGTTGGTCTACCGTGGTGATTATGCGATCCATAGGAATATCCAACCGCTTCGCCGTTGCTTCAATAATCCGAATATTGGCCTGATGCGGAACAAGCCAATCGACATCATTTAACGACAAACCGTTTTTTTCCAAAATTTCTAATGAAACATCCGCCATATTAACGGCGGCATGGCGAAACACTTCGCGTCCGTTCATTGTCACATAACCGACTTCATGATTCGTCGAAGCCCCGCCCGTCGAGCATAAATCCGGTGCGTAAGTCCCATCCGAATAAATTAACGTGTCCAAAACGCCTAGATCCGAAGAATCGCCTTTTCCTTCTTCAGCTTTCAAAATAACGCAGCCGGCACCGTCACCAAATAAAACGCATGTGTTCCTGTCCGTAAAGTCCGTTACGCTGGACACTTTTTCAGAGCCGATAACCAGCACTGTTTTGGCCTGTCCCAGCCGAATCATATTATCAGCCATTCTTAAAGAATATAAAAAGCCCGAGCATGCAGCCACAACATCAAAAGCGCATCCATGCTTCATTCCCAAAGCGGCCTGCACATATACGGCCGTCGCCGGAAAAGTTTTATCCGGAGTAACCGTACCCAAAACAATCGCGTCCAGATCGTCGCCGGTCATACCGGCTTTTGCCAAAGCTTCCTGGGCAGCTTTCACCGCCATTGTCGACGTATGTGTGTCATTGTCGGCAAAATGCCGGATACGGATTCCTGTCCGCTCAACAATCCAAGCGTCGCTGGTATCAACAATTTTTGCCATATCGTCATTCGTGCTGATACGTTCGGGCAAAAAAGAACCTATACCGGCAACACAAGAACGCAACGTCATTTTTCTTTTTCCTCTTCTAAAAACTCTACCGTTTCAAGTTGTTTGGCAATACTGCCGACCAAATCATGCTTTACCGTATCGACAGCCACATTAATCGCATTAGCAAAGCCGAATGCATCAGCTCCGCCATGACTTTTAATTGAAATTCCTTTTAATCCGACCAACATAGCGCCGTTATAACGCCCCGGATCCATTCTTCTTTTCAGCTCCCTGAGTGACGGCAGAGCCAACAAAAAGCCAAGCTTTGATAAAATGCTGCGGGCAGCGCATTGCTTCAGCAAACCGACCAACAATCGGGCTGTTCCCTCAATTGCTTTCAAAGCGATATTACCGGTAAAACCGTCCGTAACAAAAATATCCACCGTCCCCAAAGCAATATCGTCAGATTCGACAAATCCTTTAAACGTCTCTGACAACGGAGAATTTTTAAGGATTTGGGCTGCCTGCCTTATTTCATCACGACCTTTAATTTCTTCCGATCCGATATTCAGCAAACCGCTTGTCGGATGTTCTCTTTTTAAAACAGCGCGGCAATATGCTTCTCCCATAATGGCGAATTCAACCAGATTACGGGCCGTACATTCGGCGTTTGCGCCCAGATCCAGCACAACGCATTCGCTTTTGCGAGTCGGCAGAATCGTTACAATCGCAGGCCGATGAATCCCAGGCATTGTTCCCAAAATCAATTTTGAAAACGCCATCAAAGCGCCGGTGTTCCCGGAACTGACGACAGCTGCGGCTTGTCCTTTTTTTACGGAATCAATCGCCAGCCACAAACTGGAATTGCGGCCGGATCGAACTGCGGTCGACGGCTTTTCATCCGACGCGACATAATCCGGCGTATGAACAAACTGATAACGTTCCGGGTTCAGCTTATACTTATCAATGAAAGGCTGAACCTTTGTTTCGTCGCCAAATATTAAAAACCGAACGCCGGAATGTTGTTTTTCCGCCGATTTGACACCGGCGATAACGCTGTCAGGAGCATGATCGCCGCCCATAGCATCTATAGCTATGACAAGGGAAGAGCTTTCCACTGCCGTGTTTCCGAATAAAGCTTAGTCTTCGGCTTTAGTGTCAACTTTTTGTGCGACAATTTCCTTGCCGTTATAGCTGCCGCAGCTGGGGCATACGTTATGCGGACGTTTGATTTCGCCGCAGTTCGGGCATTCCATAACCGCATTAGCTTTCAACGCCAAATGAGAACGACGCATATCACGCGCGGATTTTGATTTCTTACTACGAGGTGTTGCCATTTTTTTAACTCTCTTAAAAACTGTTATTTTTTGCCTTACGGTCAAAACCAAAGGTATCAGGATTATGTCTATATAAAAAATTTAAGCAAACTTCAAGGTAATTTTATTTAAACTTGAGCTTTTCCAGTACGGAAAAAGCATTTTTGTCCGTATCATCGTCAATGACAGCCCGAAACGTTGCGTCAGGAGCATGCGGAAAAGGATCCAACGCCAATGAAAAAGATTCCGCAACAATCTCTCCGGCATCGATTTTATCGCCTTTAAAAAATTCGATTTCATCTTCTTCACTCATATCCAAATCAATTTCATTCAACCGAACGGACGTTTCTTCTTCCTGACAAAAAACCATTGAAAACCTGTCTTTTACTTGTTGAACAAACGGTTTAAGCGTCACAACGCAAACCTGTTCGACTTTCGCGTCGAAAGAGGCATCCAAACGAACACGTTTTTTATTAATTCTTTTAAAATTCAGTTCGGCCGACAATTCAAGAACGGAAGGCAAACCGAACCTGCGTGCCAAAGCCCGGCATTGTTCTTTATCTGCCCGTAAATTCACAGACAATCCCACGGCAGGAATACGATTTACATCAACGGGATAAGAAAATTCAGGCGTTACTTCTTTCATAGAGCTTTCCTTCGAAAATATTTTACGTTATTGTATACCATCTTTTATATTTCAAGTATGGTTTTTATCAATGTCATTCCGCTTATCCGTCATCAGTGCAGCATTAATGCTGTCATCCTGTTCCGCTATGATTGATGTTCACGGCGACGCCATAGATCAGGACGCCCTCGCCTTGCTTAAACCACGGGAAACAAAATATACGGAAGTCCAAAGAATACTGGGCTCTCCCTCTTCCAAAACGATTTTTGACAGTGAGAATTGGATATATCTTCATTCCAAACAAGAACGAATCGCTTTTTTTAAGCCTAAAGAAATATACAGAACCCTGACTCTTCTGAAATTTGACCGCGACGGTATTTTACAACAGATTGAAACAAAGACATTAGATCAGGGGCGTTCTTTTCCTCCCGATTCAACGACGACACAGACCGGCGGCGAATCTTTGACGGTCTTAGATCAAATGATCAGCAACGTCGGCCGTATGGGAACAGACGCGCCGGCTCACTGATCAGGCTTCGGCTCCTCCCTTGTCTTCTTCATAAACCGGCAAAGATGAGTTAAATGCGTCAAGCAATTGCTCCGTTTCCGTGATTTGTTCGTTCAAAGCCGTTTCCAATTGAGCCGTTTCTTCAGACACGGGCAGCAGAATCCGACGCATTTCCTGATCTTTTTCCGTCAAAACGAGCATTGTTTCTTTCATTGTTTTCAATAATTCGGAAGAAACGTGAATTTGTTTTTCCTGATCGTCCCGAAGGGTTTGCATTTGCTGGACACATCGGTATATTTCTTCCATTTGGAAACCGGCTGAGTTCATAGCTTCTGAAAATTGAAGGACATCATTTCCGATCACATTCAAATGAGCGGTCAGCTGTTCCGCCATATCTGCCGTTTTTTGCGTCTTATGGCGCATATCTGATGAAATTGTTCCGAATGATTTGGCTTTTTCTCCGGTTTTAGCGGCTTCAATTGAAGCGTTCAGAGCTAAAATTTTTATTTCTGACGATAAAGAATGAACCGTTCCGATCATTTCTCCGGCCACACGCCCCCACTCCGTTAATTTCGGAATAAACGACAACATTTGTTTCATTTGCGCCGTCATTTGCTCTACGGCTGTATTTTGCCGGAACAGAAGCGACGTTATTTCATCGACCTGCGAAAGATAAAAAGAAAAAGCTTCTTCCAACCGCTTCGCTTCCTCTGTCCGGACGGATAAATCCTCTTCATTTTCCGGAGGAACAACCGTTTCTATTTTCGTCATCAATTCGTTTAGCGTTTTCAGACGATCGCGGCATACGGAAAAATGTTGTTTAATTTTTTGCGTCATTTCCGCCGCCGCATCATCAATATGCTGCACTAAAAACAACATTTGGCAAAGCTGGCTTTCCGTATCAACGCCGACTCCTTGTCCGAAATAAGCAAATTCATCTCCGTTTTCCGCTTCGGTGGTCGGAAGAGTTGTCTGGATGTCGTTTTCAACCGAAGCATAAGCTATGCTTGAACCGTAAGTGCCGTTTTGCCGGCCGCGCAGCACTCCTCCCGACAACAGCGGCATTTCTTTTAACCGAACAAGCAGCACCGCCAAAGCCTTAGCCAAAGCGCCGACTTCATCATCCCGTTCCGTAAAATGGATCAAAACGGAACGATCTCCGCGCGCCATTTCCTGAGCATTTTCAATCAAACGCGTCAACGGATAACGAATGCCGAACAAAGAGAAAAAAGACAATAAAACAGCAAAGACACCACCTAAAGCCGCAGCGAAAACAAACATTTTCTGCAAAGAAATTTTTCCGGCTTCAGCCTGTGCCAGCAACTGCATGCCCGAACGCGCCATAAAAGCCAACAGGTCTTTCAAATCTTTTGTATTTTCATCGCCAATTGAAGAAATTATCTTCATTTTTTCTTGCAATGTCTGATCTATTTTCAGCTTTCTGTTAATTTCGTCCTCAAGACTGTTGAATGAAACAAACAGAGTTTTCAACTGTTTTGTATTAATCATTTCGGCTTGTTTTGCGGTATTTTGAGCCTTTTTTAAAGCGGCAAAATCCGCATTCAGGGACTTTTGACTTTCTGCGTTATCCACGGACACGGCGTCAATGGACTTCAGAACCGCATCCAACTGCTCGCGCAATCCGTTCAAAGCGAAAGAAGCCGACGGAAGCGTTGTTTCATCAATCAGCATTGCCAATAATCCGGATGCTTTCTCCGCAGATGTATTGACCTTTTCAGCTGCTTCGGCGCTTTTTTCATGCAATGAAAACATTTCCGTCATATCCGCACGGTATTTTTCAAGCGAAGTTTCCAATACGCGTTTATATTTCTCACGCACTTCAGATATATCCAAATAACTTTCCACCTCTTTGGATTTTTCTTCAAAAGCGCTGAAAGCCTCTTCTACGTTTGCTTTTTCGTCATCCGTTCCTTTTAATGCGAAAAAATACAGCGCACGATTCAAATCAAACAACTTGTTTTCCAAAACGGAAATCTGACGGGTACTTTCAATAATATTATTGGTTTTTGTGTATTCCCGATGAACGTATCCGACAGCAAACATTGCGCCGAAACAAATTAAAACGACATAAACGCCCAAAAAAAGGAAACCGGCATATATCCGTGTGGCCAAAGTAAAACGTGACAGAAAATGAAGCATCTTTTTTTCCTTTTTCAGCGCCCTGTTATTTTTTCAGGGATTGTTCTTTTCCTTCTTCCTGAATTTGCTTAACTTCGCTTAAAACAGCTTGTTCCGCTTTTTCTCGGGCCTCTTTGCTTTCTTGGAATTTTGCTTCGTCTTCCAACATCCATTTTGCCCTGTTTTGAGCATCTTTGCGCAAACGTTCTTTAAGTTCGTCGCGCTGGCGTGCCTGCCGTTGTTTCATTTTCATTTTATTTTCCAGCATATTCATATCAAACTGACGAATTTCGTCCGCCTGAGAAATTAACAATCCCCGCATTTCTTCCGGCAAAGAACGACGGGAAGAAATCTTCTGCACCTTATCCCGGAAAATTTCATCAATTTTAGTCTTATTCTGCTGGAACTCCGCCTGCATCAGCTGTTCCTGCGTCAATTCCTGCGCACGAACAGACAGAGCCAACAAGCATATTCCCAAACTGAATGGAATAATTTTCAACATTATGCTTCTCCTTATCCTAACCCCAGACGGCTTAACTCAATCCCTTCTGTTTGCAGCAGATAAAGCAGTTCCGCCAATAATTCACGTTCATTTTCATGCAACACGCCGTCCGACAACATCATTTGCAAAAAAGTGCGGGCAAACAACAAAACAATGTCCTGCGGCTGCTTGATCACAATTCCCAACGCCTCCGAAAAACTTTGTTCATCAGGAACAAGCATTGCAATATAATCCAACATTTTGTTTTCGTCAAAATCTATAGTCGGACAACGTTGAGAAATATAAGACAGCATCAGTCTGTTTTCTTCGTCGGACCTGTCAAAATCAGATTTTGCCACATAAACCAATGCGGCCAATTCATAGCGAACAACCGACAAAGCAGCCGTAAAACCGGAAGCGCGAAAGTCGCCGTTTTCTGACAATCCCGTCAAATGATGCATCACAAAATCCCGCGGATTATCATAGGTTTTCATCGTTTGCAGATTATACATTTTAATCCCGCGGGAAAAAACGATCAAACGCGGTGCCGCAATATCGTGACAAAAAGCGTCTATCAAAATATCGCCTTGCCTGTAAAACAGCTTTCTGATCGTAATAACGCGATCGACTTTTTGATCTTCTTCGTCCCAATAAACAAAACCGACCGCAACCGACAAAGCCGTTGCGATTATTCCGTCCGGCCGGTCCGCAGGAAGAGGAGCAAAAAGCCTTCGGGACAATTCGGCTTCATCAACATCCGACCGGTCGCCGTACTGCCCTTGCTCATCAAAGCTGCTGTCATTTTGCGCAAAAGGGACTTCGTTTTCCGTTTCCGGCGGAATATCCGATTCTTCCTCTATAAAACCGTCTTCCTGCGGAATAAAATCATCTGAATCAGGCATCTCCAAGCCGTTAACCGATAAATATCTCTGCTCGGCTTCCTGAGAGTTTCTGGCTTTTCTGGCAGAGGCTATTCCCCGCAAGCGTTGAATTAGCTTCGCTTTTTTCTTTTTTTCCTCTTTATCCTTTTCGGATTTATCCGCCGTTTGTTCCGAAATTACCTGATCAGTCGTCGATTCCGCATTGCTTTCGGGCGAAGCTTTTGTTTTCTTTCTTCCAAAAAGTCTTCGGAACAGTCCTTTCTTTTTTTCTTCGGCCTTTTGTTTAGCCTGTTCCAGCTTTTCGATTTCTTTTTTAACTTCTTCGGGGCGAATATAACGTCCTTCAATTTGAGAATGGCGCAATTCTTTTTTAATCGGACGGGCAACCGACCGGGCCTGAGCCCGCAGCAGATCAGCTTGTTTCTGCTGGTCCAATATTGCTTCACGCATCAAAGAATCCGAAGACGAAAGTTCTTCTTCGCGTTCTGTTTTTTTCATAAACTCCTGAAGACGCCCCATCGTTTTTCCGGTCAACTGTTGTTTTTAATATTTTATACATAAAAAAAGATAAAAATGAAAAAAAATCCGGATAAAAATAATGAAGATTGATTTTATTCTAGATATCTGCTGCTTATGGTCCTATATCGCTTGGCGTCATCTGCAAAAAGCCCTGCGGAATTGTTCCGTACAGGCCGACATCACGCCGTTTTTCATTTCTTCCGATTCTTTTTTCCCCGGCTTTAATATTGCTCCGGCTGACAGAATCAGAATGTTGGAAGAAAGAACGCGCCCTTTTTTGAAACAAAACGGCTTATTTGTCGATTTTGATCATTTGCCCGATTTATCGGGGAACCTTTCAATGCCATATCGGTTGGCACACTTGGCTTTTGCCGAAAAAAAATATAACGTTTTGGATGAACTCTTTGCCGCCTTTTTTGCTTTCGGCCGAGATATTACCGATCCGGCCGTTCTTTCTTTGATTGCCGATCATAACGATCTGGAAGAAAATTATTCGCTTCCTTTATCCTCTTTTCCCCCTATAAATATGCTGGAAGGACTGCGCGCCGTTCCATGTTTGATTTTCAATCAAAAAACGATTATTTTCGGTGCGCAAAGCGTTCCATGTTTAAAAAATATGCTGCGTTTAAATGATCAACTGCAAAAAGAAAATGTTTTTTAAAAAAACAACAGATATAGTTATACAATTAATTTTATCGGAGGATATATGACTGAATCAAACCGCGCTTCTTGGGGTTCAAAATTAGGAGTTATGCTGGCTGCCGCAGGATCCGCGGTCGGATTGGGAAATTTGTGGCGTTTTCCGTTTTGCGCGGCACAAAACGGCGGAGGGTCGTTTTTATTTATTTATTTAATCTGCGCCTTTACGATTGGTTCCGCTCTTATTTTTGCCGAAGCGGCTCTCGGTATGAAAGTCAAATCCGATCCTACGGATTCTTTCGGCTGGATTAATCCCCGCTTAAAATTTATCGGCGGATTGTGTGTTTTAACCAGCGCAGTCATTTTGCCTTATTACAGTCTTGTCGGCGGCTGGATTTTAGCTTACGTTGCCAAAATTTTTTCTTTATCATCCATCACAAATTTTGAAACGACTTTTTCCGACTTTGCGGCATCTCCCGTTGAACCGCTTGTCTATTTTTATATTTATTTGATCGCTTCCGCCACGATTGTTTATTTCGGCATTCAAAACGGCATCGAAAAATTCAGCAAAATTATGATGCCGCTCTTATTCGTTTTATTGGTTGTTCTGATGGGACGGGTTTTGATGCTTGACAAGGCTTGGGAGGGCGTCAAATTCTTTTTTGCGCCGGACTTTTCAAAACTGACGGGTGAAACGCTGATGAACGCGATGGGACAAGTTTTCTTTTCCATTTCCGTCGGCATGGGGATTTACATTACTTACGGTTCTTATGTAAAAGACGACACGGTTACCGTTTGCCAGCTGATGTGGCCGGTAATCTTTTTGGATGTTTTGGTTTCTTTACTGGCCGGTTTGACTATTTTTCCTGCCGTTTTCTCATTCTACATTCCGATCAACGCCGGTCCGTCTCTGATTTTTATCACTCTGCCGCAAATTTTTGTTTCCATTCCTTTCGGACAATTTTTCGGATTATTGTTCTTTATTATTTTGTTAGGCGCAGCAGCTACGTCTTCCGTCTCTTTGATGGAAGTTCCCGTTACATTTTTGTGCGATCAGTTCAAAATGTCCCGTAAAAAAGCCGTCATTCTTTTCACCTTTGTCTGCTTAATTATCGGCACCTTTGTTTCATTGTCATTCGGTAAACTCAGCGGTTTTAGAATCGGCGGAAAGAATCTGTTTGATCAGTTTGATTTTCTGGCCTCCAATATTCTGCTGCCCGCGGGCGGTTTTTTGACTTGTATTGCAATCGGTTGTTTTTTGGGGCCTGAAAAACTGGGCGACTTTAAAATCCGTTTCCTTCAAACAGGCTTTAAACTCTGCATTAAATGGATCGCCCCTATCAGTATTTTATTGATTCTGTTAAAGGGATTGAATCTTATTTAGCCGTTGTCTTTTTTCTTCGGGACGGGAACTTTTTATGAAAAACCGGACGGGGACGAACCTTCCAACTTTGTCGGTTGGTCGGTTCCGCCAAGACGAAAGCATCTGATTTCGGCTGTACCAAAACCTGCGTCGGATATAAACTGCGCAACCCCGTCAGCATATAGCAGATAATGCAGACTGCGCCGGCATACGGAGCGATTGCACTGCCAAACATTTCCACTGCCATAAAAGTAGCTGCCAAAGGAGTATTCACGGCACCAGCGACACACGCGACAAAACCCAAAGCGCCAAAAAAGGCGATATCCAATCCGAATACGGATGCAAACAGACTGCCTGCCGCAGCTCCGATGAAAAATGTCGGCGTTAAAACACCTCCCGATCCGCCGCCGGACAAAGTTACGGCCAACAAGACTGATTTCAGCAAAAACGCATACCATGGTTCGGCATGGCCTTGAAGAACGCCGTTAAGTCCCTCCTCCCCCATTCCCAAAAAAGAATCGCCGCATACGGCAACGGTTGTCAACAATATACCGGCAGAAATCAGGCTTTTAACCGGCAGCGGCAAATTGATTTTTTTAAACAAGCCGGCAATACAGCGCACCGTTTCGACATGATAAATGCAAACAAAGCTGAAAAAGACAGACGCCGCCAAACACCAGGCGAATATTTCCGCAGACAAAGCAGGAACGACAACGACCGGAACGGCGTATGGCACGCCTA
The DNA here is from genome assembly GCA_017476085.1 of Alphaproteobacteria bacterium. The sequence continues at coordinate 1,392 of JAFVEJ010000007.1, read as the reverse complement.
AAGCGATACAAACAAAATAAGATGAAATGCTGCTGATCACGGCAGGCAGCAAAATCGGATAAAAGAAATCACCGACGAACAAAACTTCCACGCCGAAAATCGCGCCGGCGATCGGCGTTCCCAAAACGGCGGACAGAGCGGCTGAAACGCCGCAAATGACGAGTTTTTTTCGTTCTTTTTCGGAAAAGTGCAGCATAATTGATAAAGCGGAAGTAAATCCAGCGCCGATTTGAACGCTGGGACCTTCCGTACCGACTACCCCGCCGGGAGCAAGCGTAAAAATCGTCGAAACGATTTTTGCCGGAACGACCAGAAAAGGAATGCGCGCAGCCCGATAATGAAATGCGGAAATGACTTTATCCGTGCCATGTCCTTCTGCCGCCGGCGCGATCAGGCGAATAGAATAAATACTGGCCAGCAGTCCGACCGGAATTAATACATACCGCCAATCCGGCAAATGCGCAATAAAATCAATGCTTTGATGCAGCAGATATAAAAACAGCGAGATCAAAGCTCCCGTCAAGCTTCCCGCAATTACGGATAAAATCAGCCATTTAACGACATTAATCAGAATAATTTCTTCGTTTTTAATTTCCTGAACAGGGATCATTTTCAACTTCAATCGACTTTCCTAAAAATCTACTCTGGCCGGAAGATTAAAGTTAATTACGGAATTTGACAATATTTAATCAAAAAAGAGAGCTTTATCCCCGTAAAAAAAAGAAATATGATTTGAAAAATTTTCAACAGGAGAAAGAATATGAATATTTATGACTTTTCCATGCAAAAAGCTAACGGTGAATATCAGCCTCTTTCCGATTATCGCGGCAAAGTCGTTTTAATCGTCAACACCGCCAGCAAATGCGGATTTACCAAACAATTTGCGGGATTGGAGGCTCTTTATAAAAAATATCAGGACAAAGGCTTTGTGATTTTAGGTTTCCCATGCAATCAGTTTTTACATCAGGATCCCGGCACAAACGAAGAAATTCAAGACTTTTGCAAAATCAATTTTGGCGTAACGTTTCCCGTTTTTGCAAAAATTGACGTACGCGGTAAAATGCAAAACCCGCTGTATACTTATCTCACCAAAGAATCCGGAGATCAATTCAAAGGAGCGATTAAATGGAATTTCACTAAATTTCTGATTGATCGGGATGGAAATATCGTCAAACGCTATGCTCCTCCCGTTACACCGGAAGAAATTATGCCTGATATTGAAACCGCAGTCGGATAAAAACGCCTCTCTTTTGTCAAAAAAATTGACAAAAACATACGACAAGCGCATTATACCTTTCACATTTTAATATCATAAGGATAATTTATTATGTCAATCAAAGCGACTTTCGAAAAAACCTCTGCAGAACAAGAAGAAGTCAAGCAATTTAATAT
>JAFVEJ010000122.1 GCA_017476085.1 Alphaproteobacteria bacterium | reverse complement strand
CGACCGCCACACGAACATTTTTATCTGAACCGGCTTCCGGCGCCGCTCTTCCGATAACGTTGCCCTTTGCATCAACAACTGTGCCGTCCGGCAACATTTTGCCGATCACATTTCCCTTTAAATCGACAACAGTCCCGTCCGGCAATACCTTGCCGATTACATTCCCGCTGGCATCATAAACCAAACGCTCCGCCGTTCCGCTTCCGGCTTTACCGATGACTTTGCCGTTAAAATCGACAACTGTTCCGTCCGGCATAACCTTGCCGATCGGTTTGCCGTTTAAATCCACAACAGTTCCGTCCGGCAAAACACGCCCGATCACATTCCCGTTCGCGTCATAGACCAAACGATCCGCACCGGCCTTTGTCAAAAAATTGCCTTTTGAATCAACAATTCCGTCTTCCTGAAGCGCTCTGCCGATAATATTCCCGTTCATATCAACGACTGTACCGTCCGGAAGCATTTTGCCAATGACATTACCGTTTTCATCGCGCAGCAAGCCGTCGGGGCCGACGATTCCCAAAAATTTACCGTCCGGACTGAAAACCGCTCCTTTAGGATATGCCTTGCCGATAACATTTCCGTTCAAATCGACAACGGTTCCGTCCGGCAAAACGCGACCGATAATATTACCGTTTGCATCCCGAATAAAACCGTCCGCTCCGACAACGCCCAAGGGTTTTCCGTCAGGACCGTACACTGTTTTTCCGATTAATCCTTTCGGGAACAAAGAACCGTCATCGTTTGTACTGATCAAAGAAATCGTACATAAATGGGCTCCGGCATTATTCAGCGCCTGACCGCTGGCCATTAATCGGCCGAGAACCTGTTTTTTTTCATCAATAATTGTTCCGTCGAAATGAACTTTACCGACCGTTTTATTTTTTCCGTCTTTACATTCTTCGCCGATCGGAACCACTCGTCCTAAAAACTTTTGTTCATCCGTCAACACCCGCATTGAAGAAGTTACATAGCCGACTTCTTCTCCGCTGTCGTTTTGCACGCGGCCGCGCGGCAGAACAGTACCGACTATTTTGCCGTCAACGGCTATTACTTTTCTGCCGCCCGGAATTAAAACCCCCAACGATTTGCCGTCCGTTCCTTTCAATTCCTGACCGGATACATTTCCGACAAAAGCTCCGCCTATTGCATTAACCCCGTAAGAACCGCCTATAATATGCGCAACAATCTGGCCTTGACCGTCAACGGCATATTTCATTTCAGACGGAACGCCGATAATTTTCTTACTTTTATTAACAACGGCTCCATTAACATTCAAACATCCGAGAACGTCGCCCTGCTGCCCTAAAACTTCTCCGTTAGCGACTATTTTTCCGGAAATATTTCCGTCAGGTCCCAACACCGGCCCTTTTGACACGATACGGCCTAAACGTTTGCCGTTCCCATCCTTAACCAAACCTTCATAATCAACACAGCCGATTTCTTTGCCCTTTATGTCGACAGCCTTACCGTCGGTTGTTATTTGCCCGATAATTTTACAGGTTTCATCTACGACGGATTCCTGGTTTAACGCCAACCCGATTTGGGAATTCATCGAATTAATCAAAGAACGGTCATAATTCACTTTGCCGGATTGCCGCCCCGTTGTGTCTATCACCAATCCCTTATCGTTAATCGTACCGATGACCTGACATTGCAATCCGACCGGAACGGCATTGATAATCCCTTTTCCGACAACAATATTTCTATTGTCCGCAATTGTATCATCAACCTGTAATGTCCCTAAAACCCGACCAGTTTCAGTTTCTTTTAATTGACCGGCGGAATCAATTTTACCCAGCACTTCGTTTTTAAAATTCAATCCCAAACCGTCTTTAACAGAGTAACCGATCACGGAACCGTCCAAAGAAACGACTGTGCCGTCCGGCAATAATTTACCGATCGGTTTACCGTTTAAATCCACCACTGTGCCGTCCGGCAAAACACGCCCGATCACATTTCCGTTTTCGTCATAGACAAGGTGTTCCGGCTGGCCGGCTTTACCGATAACCCTGCCGTTTTTATCTACAACAGTGCCGTCCGGCAGCATTTTTCCGATCGGTTTACCGTTTAAATCCACCACTGTGCCGTCCGGCAAAACGCGCCCGATCACATTCCCGTTTTCGTCATAAACAAGACGATCGTTTTGTTTGACTTTACCTATGACCTTTCCGTTTTCATCTACGACTGTGCCGTCCGGCAATAACTTACCGATCGGTTTGCCGTTTAAATCCACCACTGTGCCGTCCGGCAAAACGCGCCCGATCACATTCCCGTTTTCATCATAGACAAGACGCTCCAGTTGTCCCGCTTTACCGATGACTTTACCGTTTTCTTCTATCACCGAACCGCCGGCTCTGTAACGCATCGGCTTACCGTTCGGCCCCAAGACAGGTTTTCCGTCTTTATCCACAATACTGCCATCTATACCGACATAACCGATAATTTTACCGTCAGGCCCTAAAATCGGCTGACCGACAGGAATAACTTCCCCGATCACGCGTCCGTTTTCATCAACCACCTGACCGTTCAGATCTGCCTTGCCTATAACACGTCCCGTCGCATCCACGACAGACCCGTCCGGCATAACAGCTCCCAGAATTTCCCCATTCGGTCCGACCACCAGACGCATACCGACAAAAATTTTCCCGACGACTTTGTTGCCGGAATCCACAATTTCTCCGGCGGGCATTCTTAAACGACCTAAATATTTGCCAACTAAATCCACAGCTGATCCGTCCGGCATCAGACGACCGATTTTTTTGCTGGTTTTGATATCCAAAACATCCGCTTTTGGAGGAATAATACCGCCGGTAATAGAATCTTTTTCTTTAATCAGGCCGCTGAGCGTAACTGTTCCGATAAAGGATGAGCCTTTCAGATTCATTGCTTTTGCAATCGAATCGCCTCGTGCATACAGACTTGTTTTGCTGTTGACGGCGACCCCCTCCGGCAAAGCGGCTCCTAAAAATTTGTTGCTCTGATCAACGAATAAAGAATCCGGACGCAGACAGCCGAGCTTTTTGCCGGAAGCATCAAACAACGCACCATCTTGTGCCGTTCTGCCCAGATAAACATCCTTGGTGCTGATTGCACGGGGAGCATAAGCGACGCGCCCCAGGAAAGAACCGCCTTCATTAACCAACGTGTCATTCATTTGAATATATGCGCTGCGGTTAAAGTTTTTATCTACAACACGTCCGTCCATCAATATACTGCCGGCAATGCTGCAGGCGTCTTTCATTGCAAAGCCCTTGTACGGAGCAACGCGCGCAACGGTCTGGCCGCTTAAATCAACAACCGAGCTGTCCGGCATGACTCGTCCGACGGAAGCCCCTTTTGCGCTTGAAACAGCCCCGTCAGGCATCACCCAGCCGATTGTGCGCCCGTCGCGGTCAAGCACACCGCCTACGGGCATCTGCATTCCGATAGCTTCATTTTTGGAATTAATTACAATTCCCGAAGGATCCATACATCCCAAAATCTTGCCGTTTTTATCCTGTACTTTGCCGTCCACATCCATAATGCCGACAAGCCGCCCCTGATTATTCAAGGCGACCGACGAATCCATAATTCGCCCCAAAACAATCTTTTTATCGTCAAGAATTTCACCGTTGGCAGCCAAATATCCGACAAGGTCTCCCTTCGCCGTGATAACCTGCCCGTCTACATTGGCATACCCTAAAGCCATACAGCCGGGACCGACCCCCACATTCTGACGAGCCAGCGCACCATCAATGGAACCGGATTGAGATAAAAACGTTTTATCCGGCAAAATACGGCCTTTTAATTCACCGTCTCCGACGACCGAACCATCCGGCATTATTCGACCGATAACGCCGGCCTGATTGTCGACAACCGTCCCTTTCGGCAATACCGCGGACGTAATTTCTTCGGCATCATTGATAACCGTCCCATATGGCGTCAGGCATCCCAAAGGTTCTCCTTTAAAGGAAACCGGCTGACCGTCGGTATCGATTTTACCGATGATTTTACCGTTCCAGTCAATCAAAGCGCCTTCTTCAACGTAACCGGCTATCGGATTCCCGGACATATCGACAACTGTTAAAGAAGCCGTCAAACGCCCCACCTGGCGATTGCCGGACATAACGGAACCGTCCGTGCTGATTCTTCCGACCATTTTGCATGCCGGACCGATTGCCAGACCTTCTTTGACAACACGACCGATAATGTTGCCGTCTTTATCAACGACGAAACCGTTCGGCAAAACGCGACCGATAATATTGCCGTCTTTATCGACAACGGTGCCGTCCGGCATAACAACCCCCAATGGTTTGCCCAATGCGTCAACGACAGCACCCTGAGGAGCGACCGAACCGATAATATTCCCGTTTGCATCAACGATCGTTCCGTCCGGATTGACATAACCGATAATATTGCCGTTTTCATCGACAACGGTACCGTCCGGCATTATCCGACCGATCACATTGCCGTTTTTATCATAAGCCAATCCGGTTTTAACAGCCGCGCCGATCACATTGCCGTTTGCGTCAACAATCGTTCCGTCCGGCAAAGCGTAACCGATCAAGCGGCCATCCTTATCGATAACACGGCCATCCGGCAATATTGTTCCCAAAACTTCCCCATTCGGCCCGATAGCCAACCGTGATCCTTCCGCAACTCCGATCACATATCCCTGATCGTCAACGACCGTTCCGTCTTCACGCAAAGTCCCGATTCTTTTGCCGTCCAACCCATAAACGACCCCGTTTTCATCCGCATAACCGATCGGTTTTCCGTCCGGCCCCAAAATAACGCGCCCTTTTTTACGCAATTGTTCAAGCATTGATCCGCCACTGCCCGGCGCTTCGTCACAAACGCCGCACATACTGGTATCAATTGCCATAGCGGAAATCGGCACGATAACTTTTCGGCCGATCCCGCCGAAAGTCTCGTCACTCCATCGAATAGCCAGGTTCGACTGCATCGTGCGGGCTGTTTTCGGTTCCCAGCGAATAACCACGTTACAGGTAACATCTCCGGTCAAGACAATGTCTTTACGGCATTTATTGTCCAGAACGAAACCTTCATCCTGCTTGTTTTCAAATTCAACGGACGTAACGCCCACACGCCCGGAAGAAGCGGATAATGTCAGCGTTCCTTCCGCTTCTGTTCCCAAAACAACCTGATCGAAACGCAGCGTTTCCGGAGAAACTACCAAACGAATGGTTGAAGGCGCGGCATCCTGCGGCAAATTAAACGTATCCGCCTGACCTCCGGCGATACTTGTGGAACTGTCGGCAGCTCCGTCTATCGTTACCTCAGCATCTTTTTTTTGTTCTTCCCCTCCGAGCAACAAGACAAAAACGCCTATCAGGAAAGCCAAAAAAGCCACAATCCCGACAATCAACAGAGTCCTGTTGGATTTTTTTAAATATCTGTCTGATGAGCTGAGTAATTCTTCGTTCATTGTGTCCGCACAACCATACACGTCACCCCGCGGCGACCCAATTGATTACATAATTTATCCCCGGCTTCAATACTGTTCACGGGACCGATACGCAAACGGAACAGATCTCTTGATTCGCCTTCCGCAACGGCATCCACCGAATAATACGGCTCATAACCGCCTAACAAATCTCTGTTTTTACGCGCAATGGCATCCCATTTCTGTTCCAATGTAGAAATTTCACTGTCCGCACCAAGCTCAATGGCAAAACCGTTTTCCGATCCTCCGCGATACGGCTGCGCGGCATATCCGTAACTCTGATTGCGCTGCATTGAAAACTGGGCAATTTGATTTGCGCTGAAAGTGTTTGCTCCGGCATTCATATTCGGCACATTTCCGGCAGATTGAACCTTCGTCCCATCATATCCGCCGGTTGTAATCATCGGACCGGGCGTCCATTTAGGCTGAACGGAAGCTTCATATTCCACCCATTCCGTTCCGTATGACGGATCTTTTCTGATTTTCAAACATAGCAGTCTTTTTCCGTTGCGCAATACCAGATCACCGATTCCTTCTACAACCATTAACCGACCGTTCGGTCCGCGCGTCCTGAAACCGATGGGAACTTCGGATCCTTGAGAAAGCATATTAACAATCGGCCGTTCCGTCATCGTCAAAGACTTAGGTCCGAAATCAATATAAGTGAAAATTTCATCGCGCCATACACGTTCGGGAGCAATTTCCATATCCGCCGGATTGGGAATAAACACATCGATATCAAAACGCAGCTTTTCGGGATCCACAGCCACATCCGCCAGCCAGTCTTCGGTAGGGTTCTTTGTTGTTTTTCCGCCGCGCATATTACCGGCGGAACCGAAACCGACTCCCATTCCGCCTCCGACCGGCACGGAACCGGACGCGGTCGGCGTCAATCCTGATTCGTCGGGAACAAATTTTGCGTCGTTGACAATAATATCCACGACAGAATTTGTAATTCTGTCCGTATTAAAAGTTTCGCTTCTGAGATAAAAAACATATCTGTTTCCGGAACGCCCGAACACGATCATATTCGTATCCATTCCGACCAAATCAACGCTGGCCGCGAAAATCATCAAACCGTTCGGAGCGACTTTCTGCGCTCCGAAAGCGGTTTCATTCCCGACAAACACGTTTTCGATTAATTCCCAAGAAGGGAAATTGACCAGCGTATGCATTCCTTCGCGAATACGCAAAGGCAAAACCAAATCCGGCGTCCAGTAATATTTTGAATATCCCGGTTTAGACTGGCCTTCTCCCAAATGTTCCATCGGCTTGTTCCAGGCTTTTTGCTGCATTCCCAAAGACCAGAAAGGCATATCTATCTCGGAATACTGACCGTTTGACTGTTCGATCGCCGCATCCATAGATTCGCGGGCAGCCGTCTGCTGTGCCGAAACGGTCCGAACCGTTAAACAACACAAAACCAACATAACTGTAAAAAGGCGGATTTTAAAATATCTTTTCACGGGACACCTTCTTTAATCGTTAGCACTTTCAATTGCATATCTGTCAACCGCAAATCCCAACGGGTTTTTAAGCCGGTTAACATATTTCACTTCTTTTTGCTCTTGTCCGAAATATTTAATCGACAGCCGGATACGCCAACGCGAAATAGCAGGTTCTTCCGCTTCCGGCAACATATCGCGCGTTACGATATAAACCAGCCAAATATTTTGGTTGCGCACAACGGATTCAATACGCACTTCACGCGTCAATCCTTCCAGTTTAATCCGAGCCAACCAATCTTTGACCGTTTTGCTGAATTGATTATAAACCTGCGAAGACGACATCCAGCGCAAAGGACCGTCAGGCCCCCAACGAAAAGCCATTTCATCAACATCGGCTATCATTGTGTTGCGCAGCAGCACATACTGACGGATCATCGCTTCCGAAATAATATCTTCTGCCGCTAAATCCTTAGCCAACGGACGAATCTTCACCACTTGTTCGTCTCTGTTCTGAAATGTCAGCAAAAACGGTTCCACCCGTTTCAGCGGCATTAAATGCATAATTGCCAGCAACAAAACCAGATTAAGACATAACGCCACAGCCGACACAATCGCAAATGCCCGAGCCGTCCACAAATAACGGCGTTCCCGAAGCAAATCAACAGAAATTTGTTCTGTACCGGCAGCATTCCGCGTTGATGCCGCTGCCGCCGTTTTCTTTACGTTTCCCGCATCGGAATTTTTTGCCGGGACAGAACCTGTATCGGCATTTTTAATGGTCAGCTGTTGTTTTGATTTAACCGGTCTGGGCATATTTCCCTCATTTATCCGTTCGACGCCATCCAATCAGGCAAATTTGCAGGCAATTTCAACAGCATACAAGCGCATGGAGAACGCTTTAATTCGGAAATATCCGGCCCGATACCGACAACTTCCTTCTCATAAATGGAACCGCATGCGTTTAAAACGGCGCAAAGCCCGATAATAAAGAACGCTTTTCCAATCATTTTCATTGTTTTTCTCCTCAAGCTACTGCTTTTGACGTGCCAAATGATACTGCGTTACCGTAAACCCTAACGGATTGCGCAGCCATGGCCGCATAAATGCATTTGACGCGTAATATCGGAATTGAATCGTCGCGATCCAATGTTCAATCTCCGGAGGATCGATTGATTTAGCCATTTTACGCGTATCAAAAAAGAGCTGCCAGCTGTTCCAGCCTTCTTTAATGATTTTTTTGATATTCGTGTCAACCACAACTGCCGGCGTGCTTTCAAAGTCCATCGAAGGATAGTAATGTTTTGCTTCTCTCTCGACAAAAATTTCATACACGCGATAGGTGGACATTCTATTTATTATACCGCCCGGCCCCCAATCATACCGCATTTTCCGTTCATTTGGCCAAACGCTGTTTCTGACCGTCACATATTGGCGAACAAACATTTCAGCCAAAACATCCATTGTCGGCATATCCGGATGCAACGGTTCAAAATAGGCCAAATTGTCAGAAAACATCGGCGCGGTCACCAACACGGAATCAACGTCCGCCTCTTTTGCAATATGAATCAGAGAAAGAGATAAAACGGACGCCGTAAAAACCAGCAAAAAGCATAAAGCGTTAAAAAAACGCGATAACCACATAAAAGTAGCCAAACGCCCGCCTTTTTCTGCTTGCCCTTCTCCGGAAACAGCAGATTTGTTTATGTTTTTGCGAACAGACGCATTTGGCACACTTTTTTCCATTCTTTAATAGTGGCTCTATTTCGTTAAAAATACCTTTCCGAATGCAAACAAAGAGAGCTTTTTTAAACTCTCTTCCGTTTTTTTATTATAATTTTCGTCACGATATTTTAATTTCATTCATCAGAAAAGCAGGAATATCCTTACCGAAACTGCCCGATTTTTCAGAAGAACGCGCTTTTTGTTTTACGGCAAAAGCATTATCGTTTTCTTTTTCCCGTTTTTTTCCGCCGGAAGCGTTTCTTTTTGTCTCAGGTTTATCTTTTTTTTGTTTTTCTTCCGTCTTTTCCCGGGAAACGGAAGATTTTTTCTGCCCTTTCGGTTCGGTTGATTTTTGCGGACGCTTTTTTTTCGGTTCGGGCGGCGGATCCATCTCAACGGAAAAACGGGACATTTCTTCAATCTTTTGGCCGATCACCCGTTCTATTGCCGCCAATGCTTTAAAATCCGCGGAAGTAATCAGCATAAAAGCCCGCCCTGCCCGACCGGCGCGACCGGTCCGTCCGATACGATGAATATAATCTTCGGGATTAACGGGAACATCAAAATTAAACACATGGGACACTTCCGGCAAATCCAATCCGCGAGCCGCAATATCCGAACAGACAAGCAGCTGAACCTTTCCGTCACGAAAGGCGTTAAGCGTTTCCGTACGTTGCCCCTGTGCCATATCCCCATGCAGAGCGGCAACAGAAAACTTATGTTTCGTAAACGATTTAAACAAAATATCGACATCTTTCTTGCGATTGCAGAAAATCATCGCATTTTGAACGTTTTCAGAGCGGATTAAATTGCGCAGCACTTCCCGTTTGCCGCGTTCGTTTGTTTTGACGATAAAATGTTCCACCGTATCGGCTGTTGACATCGACGGATCGACGCGTATTTCAACGGGAAATTTCATAAACTTCTGAGCCAGCGCCTTGATTTCGGGAAGCATCGTTGCGGAAAACAGCAGTGTTTGACGCATCGCCGGCAATTTAGCCGCTATTTTTTCCACATCGGGGATAAAGCCCATATCCAGCATTCTGTCCGCTTCATCCAATACGAATATCCGGACATCGCGCAGTAAAATGCGCCCCCGTTCACACAAATCAATCATCCGCCCGGGTGTCGCGATCAACACATCCACCCCCCGGGACAAGACTTTCTGCTGCTCAATCATAGACTCTCCGCCGATCAGCAATGCCATGGAAAGTTTTTGATATTTACCGTACTGCTTGAAACAATCGGCGATTTGCATAGCTAATTCCCGCGTCGGAGACAAAATCAACGTTCTGGGCATCAGCGCCTTTGCCCGTCCGTTTGCCAGAATATCGATCATCGGCAAAGTAAATGCCGCCGTCTTTCCGGTTCCTGTCTGCGCTATTCCCATAACGTCATTGCGTTTCAAAATTTCGGGAATGGCTTTTTGTTGAATGGGTGTAGGTTCTTCATAGCCGACTTCGCTTACGGCTTTCAGCGTCTTTTCATTCAGTCCGAGTTCAGAAAATTTCATTTTTGTATTTATATTCCATAAAAAGTGTGGCACGGTGATTAAAGCTTTATATACCGAAAAAAGGGACAGAACAATGCTAATCAGCAAAACGGATTCATGTCTTTTAATTATTGATGTTCAGGAACGCCTGGCTCCGGCGATGCATGAGCCGCGCCGCATTATCGACGGCTGCTCCCGACTGTTGAAAGGAGCCGGCATTTTAAACATTCCCGTTATTATCACCGAACAATACCCCAAAGGATTGGGGCCGTCTTTGTTCGACATTCGGGACGCGGCGCCTCAAACGGCTTTTTATTTTGAAAAGACAAGTCTTTCCGCCGTACGAGAGGATGGTTTTATGGATCATTTATCCTCTCTGAATAAAAAACAAGTCGTCATTGCCGGCATTGAAGAACATATTTGTGTTTTACAGACCGCCGTTGAGTTAAAAGAAGCCGGTTTTGAAGTTTTTGTCGTTACGGATGCTTCCGGCTGCCGTTTTCCGGAAAACGAACAAACCGCAATCCGACGCTTAAAGCAGGAAGGCGTTTTTCTGGCCGGTGCGGAAATGGTTTTGTTCGAATGGCTGAGAAAAGCCGGTTCTCCGGAGTTTAAAGACATTCAAAATCGTTTAATCAAATAGAAAGACCTTTAATGAAAACCCCTGTCGTTTTACTGCCGGCTTTGTTATGCGATGCTACTCTGTTTGCGCATCAAATCGAGGCTTTGAAAAATACATACGATTTTTTCGTTCCCGAACCGGGACCGGATACGGATGTTGCCGCGGCGGCCAAACGGATTTTAGCTCAAGTGCCGGAACGTTTTATCTTAGGCGGCATCTCTATGGGCGGCTATATCGCTTTTGAAATTTTACGGCAGGCTCCCGAACGCGCAGCCGGCGTAATTTTAATGGATACGAACGAACGATCGGACCCTCCGGCGGCAAAAGAAAAACGGCTGAAAATGATTGAAAAAGCAAAAGAAAACGGAATCGAAGCCGTTATTTCTCCGGCTTTATTGGATATTATTCTGCCTGAAAACCGTAATGACGCAAATCGTCATATGCTGTCACAGATGGCGTCGGCCATAGGGATTGAAAAATACATCAACGAGCAAACGCTGATTATGAACCGGCCGGACTCTTCGTCTTTGCTTTCGAAAATCGGCTGTCCCGCTTTAATAATGGGCGGCGAAAAGGACTTTTTATCGCCGCCGGAAGCAATGAAAGAAATGGCCGCGCAAATTCCGGACGGCACGCATATCATTATTAAAAACAGCGCTCATTTGCCGCCGATAGAAAATCCGGATGCCGTTACAGCGGCCTGGCGTTTATTTTTTCAAAAAATTCTCCTATAATCGGCTTTCCGATTTTAAGAATTTTTGAACTTTTCCCGAATAAAGTAAAGTTACGATAATATCTTTTACACAGGAATTTTATTATGCGTAAAGCTGCCGCTATTTTAATGCTCACTTTATTTCCCTTGAATCTTTTTGCGGCCGAGCCGTCAAACGATGATGAAGAAATGGGCCATATAGCCGGCGTAGTCCTAGCATGCGGCGCATATAAACCCTTATATCAATTTGAAGAAATTCTCAGCCGCTATATCAGCAACACTTCCCGAAGTCCCGAAATCGAGAAAGCCCGTTTACGCAGCTACGCTCAGTCAAAACTCAGTTCTTTCTCAATTTATCGGAAACGCAAAGAAGAATGCGCTTCAGCCGTTCGCGATTTTACCCGTATGCCGATTTTCAAAACAGAACTGTATTCCGACGGTTCTTTGCGTATGCCGGACGGAAAATTTTTTTACCCTCGCGGACAAAAGAAACTGGCGGCCAACGCGGAAAAAATCTATCCGACGACACGCAAATAAAAAAGCGGCCCGCTTGACCGCTTTTTTATTCAAATTACCATTGCGGCAGTTGTGGCTGGCGTTCAGCCGAAAAAGGAACGCCCTCATTTAAAATTTTAGGAATAAACGGCGCGCGCAGACGATAAGCGTCCGGCATCCTTGATCCCAACAACGGCCGCAAATACATACGAAAAGCATCCGTCACATCATTGCCTTCCGGCGTGATAAATTCGTCCGGCATCGTCCGTGTTTTTGCCGCAACCTGATCCAAAGGAATCAAATCGTAATCGCACATATAAAAACCGATTCTCTTGATCGCGACGGATCCGTCCGAATTGCCCCACATCGCGAACTGAACGGCTTTTTCCCCGACTTCGCGAGCTTCGCGTTGATCCACGTCGGAAACACATCCGACAAAGGAACGCTGCATATATCCCAATGTATCCGCGCGAACACGTTGAATACCGACTTTTTCGCGCAGCACCTGAGCCAGACTGTCCCCCAAAGCGCCGGAACCGGACAACTGCACATTCCCATGCGCGTCACGATCATTATTTTTTGTCAGCTGTGTAATAATCGGCTGACCGGATGCGTCATGGATTCCTTCGCTGACGGCGACAACGCAGCGATCATATTTTTCATAAACGCGGCGAACGTCCTGAGCAAACTTGTCCAAATCGAATGTACGTTCCGGCATATAAATCAAATGCGGTCCGTCATCCGGGAATTTTTTCCCCATTGCCGCCGCGGCTGTCAAAAAGCCGGCATGACGCCCCATAACAACGGCAATCACCGTTCCGCCCAAAGCCCAACTGTCACGATTCAGCCCGACAAAAGCCTGCGACACATAACGAGCTGCGGAAGGATACCCCGGACAATGATCGTTATGCATCAGATCGTTATCGATCGTTTTAGGGATATGGATACATCTGAGCTGATAACCTTCTTTTTTGGCCTCTTCGCTGATAATGCGGGTCGTGTCAGCAGAATCATTCCCTCCGATATATAAAAAATAGCGGATATCATGCGCCTGCATCACACGGAGCATTTGCTGACAATATTTCAGATCCGGCTTGTCACGCGTCGTTCCCAAAGCGGAAGAAGGCGTGTTGGCGACCATTTCCAAATTATGCGATGTTTCGCTGGATAAATTAACAAGATCTTCATTCACGATGCCGCGCACTCCGTGCACTGCCCCGTAAACCAGATCAACACGGTTAAACTTGCGCGCTTCCAAAACGACGCCGACCAAAGACTGATTGATAACCGCCGTCGGACCGCCGCCCTGAGCCACCAGCAATTTTCCTTTTATTTTTTCATACGGCATAAAAAAATCTCCCTGACAAATCATTTCTCTTTAGTGTATCAGGTTGATCATATTCGTCAAACACAAGGAAAAAAATGTCCGTACTTTCGATAGCGAATCGATATCCGTAATATTTACAGAAAAATGTTTTTTAAACAGTTTGAACAAAACAGCGTTATTTTTCCGATGACGGAATATTTATCAGATCCGCATTTTGCAGCAAAGAAAACGGCGGATAAAATCCTGTTTTTTGCGCCGCCGTCATGTTCACGACAAGCAAAGCCCTTTGCGGGGCTTCAATCGGAATATCATAGGCCTGTATTTTATTCTTTAAAATTTTCAGCGCTTTTTTTCCGGCCAGCTGCCCTACCGTATAGTATCTGTGCACAACGGCGAACAATGCGTTATCGTACCGAACAGCCCCTTCGGAAGCGGAAAAAACGGGAACGGAAAAAGCCGTCGCGGTATCTATCAGCGTTTTTCTGTTGGCGTTCATAAAAGCGTCCGGCCCCAAATAAATCAGATCCGCTTTTTTATCCGCCAAATCAGCAACCAAAGACGCTATGCTTTCCGCAAGAGGTTCATTGTTTTTGGAAAGCGGCACGGAACGTTCCAATAACTCAAAATTCATCAGCGCGGCATATTGACGCAGCTGATCAACCGTTGACTGAGCGTTTGTTTCCGCAGGATTATAAATAACGCCGAGCCGGTCAAATGCAACAACTTGTCTGGCATACTGCAGCTGTTCCGCCAACGGTACCAAATGCATAACGCCCGTTATGTTCCGACCTTGAGAAACCAAAGATGACACCACGCCGCTTTCAATTGGCTGGGAAACAACCATAAACAATGCCGGTATGGAACCGTATTGAGAAACAGGACCGTTATCCCCCGTTCCCAAAATTTTTAGCGTTGCCAAAGTTCCCCAAGTCACCAACAAATCGGGAGCCTGCTCTTTAATTTCTTCTAAAAGCTGAGGGATTTTATCTGTTTTTTGGCCAAGATCCCGCCGAATAATTTCTATTGTTTCATGCGACGCTTTCAAGTAATCCGAAAAACCGCGGCACGCCTCCTCACACCCGTTCCATAAAACCATATACACTTTTTGTGTCGGTGCGGCTTCCGCCGAAAAAAAAGGCAGACATATCAGAAAAAAAAGCAAACTATAAATTTTTCTCACGAACAAACCTTTCATTGATCCCGATCTGCACCCATCCGATAACGGCATTGCTGCCGTTTACGGGTTCGGCCGCGTTATAATATCCTTCTTTCAAAGAAATTTTACCCGTGTGAGGATCGGCCTGAAAAGCTTTTGACGCCGTTCCGGATTCATAAAGCACACGCCCCGTTTTATCCGTGATCAAAACGAACAGAATTTCTTGATTGGCAAATCGAATTTGGTCCATATAGGTTTCCAACCCTTTTATGGAATCAAACGGAACGCCGCTTTGAACCGTTTGGCTTAACCGTTTGCCGATCCGTCCCGCAATCAACTGCGCTTTAGCCGCGATTTCCTGCCCCAAATCAGCTTCAAACGCTTTAAATGTCATTTTAAAATTAAAATACAGTCCGAATAAAAGCATGCTCTGACACGACAACAAAAAAACACTTGCCTGTATTTTTTTATTGATCATCGTCGTCGAAATCAAAAAACTGAAAAAATATACCGAAACACAAATCAAAACACCTATTCCCGTCAGTCGAAAGGCATAACGGAGAGCTGTTTTTATCATTTTTTCCCGAACGGAACCGTGAATATCAACCGAATACTCCGCTATCAAACATCCCGCATTTTCGGATAAAGCGTTTAAAAGAAGAACTCCTGCAACTTCTTTATTTTTTTCAGACTCAATAAAAACCGCTTCCGGCTTAACACACTTCTTACGCCAAAGCTCCGGCACATTCCGTCCTTTTTGTGAAGAAACCGTAGAAAATAATGTTTTTCCCGTATAAACGTCAAAAACCGAAGCGGAAATCAGATCGTTTTCATCCTGAGCGTAACGCAGCAATTCTTTTTCCACCGTTTTCAATTCAGGCAAAGAAATTCCTTTATCCATTTCAATTTGGATTGTTTTATGCAGCGCCGTTAAAGCGGCTTCAATACGGGATTCCCGCAGCATATGCGAAGCGGATTCATATTTCATAAACGTTATGCCTGTAAAAACAAACACAACGCCCCCCCACAGCAATGACGCCAAAACGGTATGAATTAAGCTTACATTGCGCATAAAGCCCGACTTTCCGAAAAAATAATATCGGATTGATTATAAGGACGTAATGTAAAAAAAGAATAAACGCTTATTCCGGATAAAGCGGAGGAACCGGAATTTTTTCAGTTTTCCATTTCTTTTTTTCGTCCGCCCGAGCTTCTTTAAAAGCCAGCCAGAAGTCTTCGCCATGCCATTGGCTGCGATCTTCTCCGTACAAAGCGTCATTCAGACTGTCCGCTTCCTGTTTCAGTGCCGGACTGTTCAATCTTTCCGCCAATTTCGATACGGTTAGCGGCGGTTTTTCCGGCCAATGCGAACGCCCCCATTCCAACAAAGCCTGCTTTGCTTTTTCCGCCGCCCCCGACTGACAGGCTTCCTTTAACCGTTTAACGCAGGCAGCATCGTTTTCCTTTATATGCTGCGGCAAAGAAACTGTTTTTGACTTTTTAAAAATCAAAAAATGCATCAGCAGCCATAAAGACGTTACAACTGCGCCTCCGGCCAAAAGCCCGGCCAAAAACAGCCGCAGCGGAGACTGATGAACATATTTTTCCCAAAATGCATGCGCCGCTTCCTGTTCCGCCGTACTTTGAGGCGGTTCCGAAAAAGCTTCCGCAAAGGCGGATTCTTTTTTTACTTCCGGCGGATTATCCTGTACGGATGCTGTCTGCGGCGAAACCGGCGGCAAAGAAACGCTTGTTTCCGATGAATCTGCCGTCACCGTGATTGTGCGCGACGGCAAAACGGCCTTTTTCATTTTGCCCGTTTTCACATCAAACCATGGTATTTCCATTGACGGCAAAACGACTTTGCCGGCAATGGTCGGCATAAATACGATTTGGAGCGTTTTCACCCCGACAATGCCTTTATCGTCAAATAAATTTTTAGAATCCGTCTTGCCCGGATATTGTTTATACCCTGCCCCGTCAGCAAAAGCCAAATCGGGAATTTGCGTGTCCCGCACGCCGGTTGCCATCACGGTAACCGTACGGGTCAACGCTTCGCCCAAAGTG
>JAFVEJ010000121.1 GCA_017476085.1 Alphaproteobacteria bacterium | reverse complement strand
GAAATAGCGCATCTGTTTCTTCCACCACGGCCAGTCGTGATCAGAATCCTTGCCCCACAAATCGACCCACGCTTCGATGCCTTTGCGTGGCAGAAGCTCCCCCATCAGCCGCGTCGTGCGCTGACATTCGCGCTCCCAGAATCCCTGCCCCGCGCACAGAATGATTTTTTTCGTATTGTACAGAGCGATATACGTGTGGTCTTCCGGCATATTTTCCAAGAACAAAAGCGGAGAGTTATCGTAAATCACGCCGTTCGTCCAGCCGTCCCAGAAATGTTCCGCATTAAAGCAGGCCGAACAGGTCAAAACGCCTGAAAACAAATCGGGACGACGGAAAAACACGATGCCCGCATGCCCGCCGCCCAGACTGAATCCCGTCACCAACGGCAGGCGATCGTCTTCGGATATTGACATGATGAACGGCATCAGTTCGTCCGCGACAAAGTGAAAATAGCTTTCCTGAACGTTTGCGCGATGCTCTTTATCGCCGTTTGTGTCCGACCAGCTTTCACTATCGACCGTATCAACGCAGAACAGGCGGATTTGCCCGCTTTCGATGAAATCCGAAAGCTCGTCCGGCATACCGAAACATTCCCAGTTGTCGCATTGACTGTCCTGACATGGAAAAGCCAGAACGGGCAATCCTTTGTCGCCGTAAGACAGCAAATTCATCTCGCGGTTCAGCGCATTTGAATGAATCGTATAACTTTTCCTGTCCATATTATTTCCTTTCCAGAATGAAGCGCACCTGTTCGTCGCGTTCCGCCAAGGTATTCGCGCGCATTAAAAACGCATGGTTGCCCATTTCTCCGGCCAAAACAGCGTCAACCGTCTGTTCGCGCAAGATCTGCGGCGCGTATTTTTCGCGGATTTTTTCCGGCGTATGGGCATAAGAAATGCTGTCCTTGCGCCCGACGTGCGTGATGTAATGGCGAAATTCGCTGTTCATAAAGCACTTATCATATATCAGACTGTCCGCCCAAATCGTGTAAACGTCCGTGTCGTAAGCATAATTCATCTTGTCCGGTATATAGCCGCCCGGCGCGCGCATATTGACCTCCAACCCGACGATATCGCCTTTTTTGCCCAATCCTTTTTTAGCTTCGTCCAAACGGAAAAACTCAAAGTGGAAAAATTTGTTGCGGGTATCAAATTCTTTGAGCACTTTTTCGCCCGCCGCCCGCAAATCGTCGCCGGGGGCTTGGCAGTAGCTGACAACATCGTTATCAAGATTGACCGCGTCCATCAGGCTGACCGGCAGACACTGCGAAGCGCAAAAGAGGACGTTTTTACGGCTGTCCGTAATGCCGTCAAACGTTTCGACATGACCGGGGACGCACTCCTCTTCGATATACGGAATATCTTCCGGCTTCGTTGCCCAAAAAGCAACCGTATCGTCATCGTTTTGCAGCTTGTAGGTGTTGGATGCTCCGACGCCTTTATCCGGTTTGACGATGACGGGATAGCCGACTTTGCGCGTGAAATCCAAAGCCTCCTGTTCCGTCTGCGGCAGAGTCCAGCGCGCCGTCGGAATACCGGCGCGGGCATAGGCTTCCTTCATTCTCGATTTACGATTCATCGCCGCCATATCCGCAAACTTCGGCCCCGTCGTGATGTTAAAGTCCGTCCGAATCCGCGCGTCCAATTCCAACCAGTATTCGTTTTCGCTTTCAACATAGTCAATCCGTCCGTATCTGAACACATAATCGGCAACGGCGCGGTAAACCTGATCATAATCCTGCAAAGACGTTACATAACGATAATCCGATAAACTGTTTTGACAATTTTCTCCGATAGCCTCCCACGGCGCGTCCCCAATTCCGAGAACGGTCACGCCGCGTTCTTTCAAACGAGAGCAGAACTGATAAAAATGACGCGGAAAATGCGGAGAGATAAAAATAACGTTCATACTCGGATTCCTTAAAAATCAATACGGACAGACAAGAAAACTATATGCTTTTTTATAAAACAACGCTACAGGAAACACCGATTTCAAATAATTTCTTTGTATTATTTTGAAACATAAGTTTAATCGCCTTGCTATCCGATCGATGATATATTCAGATCATCTTGATATTACTGAACAAAAGGAATCAGATATGAAAAAATCTTTATTACTCGCCTCCGTCGCTTGTCTGTTCGCCATTAACGCGCAAGCTGCAGACATTAAACCGTACGTTTCCGCCAAAGCCAAATTTGCGGGCATCAGAGCCGAAGCGGAACAGACCAGTCCGATACACGCTAAAGCAAAACTGAATGACAGCGTTTTCGGATATAATCTGGCTGCCGGTGCGGGAATAAAAATGGAAGAAGGCGTTTTAAGATTCGAACTTGAATACACCTCAAATGATGACGCCGAAAAAACGATTAACGGAGTAAAAGGAAAATTTGAATCCTATGCTGTTTTTGCAAACGCCTATTTTGATTTTGACACAAATTCGGCTTTCCGTCCGTATGTCGGGATCGGCTTAGGCGGTTCAAAAGTCAAATTCGGCAATAAAAGCAAAAACGAAATTGCTTATAATTACAGCGCCGGTGTCGGTTATTTAATCAATGACAATACAGCGCTTGATCTGGGATACCGTTTCACGTCCTACGCGGATTTTGACGAAGAAAAAAAAGGCGTTCCTTATCAAAAAATCGAATATAAGGCCTATGCCAACGAAATTATGCTGGGAGTCAGATTTTCTTTTTAAACAACAAACACTAAAAAAAGCCTTGTATCCGGCGTGATACAAGGCTTTTAAATTGGTGGAGATGAGGAGGATCGAACTCCTGACCTACGCATTGCGAACGCGTCGCTCTCCCAGCTGAGCTACACCCCCGTGAATGGCTGTAATATGCTTTTTTTATCCCGTAGAGTCAACAAAAAAAAGCATCCGACCTGAAAAAACAGCTTCTTGTTCCGTCATATAAAAAAACAGCCTGTTTGCACAGGCCGTTTTTATTAGTTTTGCTCGCTTTCCAGAATGGCCGAATAAATCGCTTCGGCGCTCTCGCTGCCTCGCAACAAGGCGCACATTCTTTCATTATGCAGCAATCGGGAAACTTTTGCCAAAGCGGTCAAATGATCTCCGCCCGCGTTTTCAGGCGTCAACAGCAGAAACATCAAATCCACCGGCTTGCCGTCGGTCGCATCAAAAGGAACGGGCTTGTTCAATCGAGCAAACAGCAAATAAAGCTTGTCCAAAGCAATCAATTTGCCATGCGGAACGGCAACGCCGCCGCCCACCCCCGTTGATCCCAACCGTTCGCGTTCCAACAACACATCCAAGATCGCACGGGCTTCTATATTCAACTGTGCGGCCGCATAGGAGGCCATTTCCTGCAGCGCCTGTTTCTTGCTTGTCGCCTTCAGATCCGGACGAATCGTGTCGGGCGT
>JAFVEJ010000120.1 GCA_017476085.1 Alphaproteobacteria bacterium | reverse complement strand
TTCAAATTAATTTAAAATACAATACCCTAAAATTATGAAAGAAAATATTAAGAAAGTACTCTTTTTATGATCAAAGCCGCATATTTTTGCCTTTTCGGCATGATTTTAATCCTGTCTTTTCCGTCAAAGGCGCAGGAAACAACTCAGCTGCCCGAAAACTTTGATCCGTTGGAGGAACGTTTTAAAATAGAGGGCGCTTATATTCCCAACTATCGCGAACTGATGCGGGACGTTATCGTTGCTCTCGGGCAGTACGCCAGAGAAAATAATCCGAAGTTTCAGATTATCGCAGACGGCGGACAGGCTTTGCTTGCCCGCGGAGAATGGGAAAACGATCTGGATGACCTGCATCAAGCGGAAATGGCCGGAGCCCAAAGTGATGACGAACGCTTTCTACTCAAACTGTTTTCGCCCGAACATCCCATTGCGGTCGGATCGCCGATCCGGCGGTATATTTCCGCTATCAACGGATTGCTGCTCACAAATCAAATTTGTTCCGGAGCGAGAGGAAAACTTTCCTCCGACGTTGAAAAAATCATTAAAGAATACGGACTGTCCTTAATCGGAATCGAGCACTGTTCTTCCGAAAAAGAAAAAAAAGAAGCTGTTTTGAACTTGGCCCGAAAAAAAATCCCCGTTCATGCCGACTTGGATAAAGCGGCCGCATTTGATTCAATTCCCGCCCGTTCGGAACTGTTTCTGGAAAACCCCGCCAACATCGATTCCGTTTCAAAAGTTCGCAACATGCTGATTTTAACCAACACACGCAATTTTACGGATAAAGACCTGTTGGTCAAAACATTGGGAGAAACAAATTACGACCTGCTGATCGTCGATCCGTTTTTTAAATCTTCCATTCCCTTTGCCAAAGACGACGTTAAAGAACTGCAAACAAAAAAAGTCGGCGCAAAACGTTTGGTTTTTGCTGTTTTAAACATCTCTAAGGCACAGGACACCCGACCTTATTGGGAAAAAGGATGGAAGCAGGGCGATCCAGCCTGGCTGCGCTTTCAGTCTAAAACAGACCCGTCCGGATTAATCGTCGATTTCTGGACCCCCGTTTGGAAACGCATATTAGGCGTTTATTTTAAAAGTATTATGGAACTGGGATTTGACGGAATCGTTCTGCAGGGAATAGACGAACACAAAACATATGAACAGATTATCCCGATTAATTAATCAATTCACACGGGCCAAATCTTCTATTATGAATTGAACGTTATCGCCGCCCCGAAAAGTATCCGGATGAATACAGCCGGCCGCATGGAACAAAGCGCCTTTATGATTTAACAGAGATGCCCCTATAATTGAATCCGCGGCACCGAAAGCGATGGCTCTGACCCGGCTTTTTCCGTTTCGTCCGACCAAACAGCAAGACACATGCCCCGAACCGACCACCCGAACAGAAGAAACGGCAACATCCGGAAGGACAAAGCGCGGCTCGGGATTGCCTTCGCCGAACGGTTCCATCTCGGACAAAATTTGCAGCAGCGATCCGCCGACAGCTCCGATATCCACAACGGCATCAATTATATAATCGGCTATTGTTTGTTTTTCCGACCGATGTGTTCGGAAATAGTCTTTTAAAAAGTTTTTAAACTCTTCCGCCCGGTCGGCTTTCAAAGAAAAACCGGCCGCCATTGTATGACCGCCGCCCGCCGTCAAAATCCCTTTTTCCTTGGCGGCCAAAACAGCGGCTCCCAAGTCAGCTCCTTCCACAGACCGGCCGGAACCGCGCAAATCATCCCCTCCTTTTGCCATCACCAAAGCCGGCACGTTATATCGTTCTTTCAATTTACCCGCAATAATGCCGACAACTCCGGGGTGCCATCCCTCACCGTAAACAAAAACAAAATCGTCTTTTTCTTCCGAAGCCTCTATTCGGCCGATTGCCTGCTTATAAATATCTTCGCACATTTGGCGACGCAGCGTATTTAATTCATCCAGACGGGAAGCTATTTCGACCGCCTCCTCTTCACTTTCCGCGCATAAGAGCTTCATTCCCAAAGCGGCCTTTCCGATCCGTCCGCAGGCATTCAGCCTGGGACCGATTACAAAGCCCAAATGATAAGCCGTGGGCTTGTCTTTAATTTTGGATAAATCGCTTAAAACGGCCAGACCTTTATTTTTTCTTTGCGCCATAACGGACAGTCCCGTTTTAACGAACAAACGGTTCAATCCGCGCAAAGCCATCACATCGCACACGGTTCCCAATGCGACCAAATCCAAAAAATCCATCAGCCGAGGTTCCGGCCTTTCAAGATAAAATCCCTTTTCCCGCAATAATCTGTTCACCGCGATCACCGTCATAAACACAACGCCGACGGCGGCCATTTGACGGCATGGCTGATCTTCCGGTTCATCCAACCGTTTCGGATTAACGACGGCACACACCTGCGGCAAACTGACATCAGGCTCATGATGATCCAAAATGACCACGTCTATTTTCTGCTGCGTCAGCAGTTTCAACGGCTCAAAAGCCGTTGTTCCGCAATCCACGGTAATAACCAAAGAAACTTCGGCATCAACAAATTCGTGCATTGCGGCAACGCTTGGACCATACCCTTCCTCCCGTTCGGGAATACGGGAAACGGTTCTCACGCCGAGTGCCGTTAAAAATTGCGTTATAATCGCGACAGAAGTTGCTCCGTCAACATCATAATCCCCAAAAACGCCCACTTTTTCTTTATTTAAAACGGCCTGTGAAATTCTCTCCGCCGCTTTTTCCATATCGCGTAAAACATAGGGATCAGGCAAATGGGAACGAAAAGAAGGATTTAAGAAAAAAGACACATTTTCCGGTTTAACGTGACGAGCCGCCAGCAACCGGGCAACTGTTTCCGAAACGCCGGCGGTCCGCACTATTTCCGCCACGGTATCCGTCCGCTCTTCTCTTGCGGTCCAAAATTGCGATGTTAAAGAGCTTTCAACACCTAAAACGGCATTTTTTGTCATTGTCAGAGCCGTTCTATCCGAATCATGCACGGTTTATCGACGACGCTTTCCAAGCGTTCTATTTTTGCCAACGCCGAAACAACCGCTTTTTCTTTTGATTTATGAAAAGTCATAATTAACGGTACAACGCCGCCGGATGTCTGGCAACGCTGAAGCATAGATGCGATCGACACCTGTTCATCCACCAAAATACGGGAAATGTCCGCCACAACCCCCGGACGGTCTTTCACTTCGAAACGGACATAATATTCGCCTTCCCGTTCGGTCAAAGAAACAATCGGCATCGGTTTGACTTCCTTATTCGCGACTGTCAGCAGCGGCCCGCCCCGATGCATCGCCGCATCCGCGATATCCGCCACGACCGCGGAAGCTGTCGGCCGTTCGCCCGCGCCGCGTCCGACCAACATTGAATGACCGACAAAATCGCCTTCGGTAATCACGGCGTTAAACACACCGTCAACATGCGCTATTTCGGCCGTCTGAGGAATCATACACGGGTAAACGTTCAACGAAACGCCGTTTTCATAACGCCGCCCGACACCCAGTAATTTAATTCTGAAGCCCAGTTCCTCGGCAAAGGCAATATCCGCATCGGAAATAAACCGAATCCCCTCAACCGACATTTTTTCCAAATCAATCGGCATACCGAAAGCCAGTGCGCCTAAAATGCATGTTTTATGCGCCGTATCTATTCCGTCAATATCGAAGCTCGGATCCGCTTCGGCATAGCCCAGTTTCTGCGCTTCGGCCAAAACGGTATCAAAAGACTTTCCCGTTTCACGCATCACCGTCAAAATATAATTGCACGTTCCGTTCAAAATACCGTAAATTTCAGATATCTTGTTCCCGATCAATCCTTCCCGCAATGATTTAATGATCGGAATACCGCCGGCAACCGCCGCTTCATACCCGAAAAAAACACCTTTTTCTTCCGCTAATTTTGCCAATTCATTGCCATGATGGGCAATCATCGCTTTATTGGCCGTAACAAAACCTTTTCCCCGATTCAAGGTACTCAAACAAATATCGTACGCGATGCCGTTTGCTCCGCCGATTAATTCGACAACGACATCCGCTTCTGTTTTTTCCGCCATTTCATGCGCATCGCGAAAACGCAAAACGGAAGAAGATATCCCCAATTCGTCAAAACGATCTTCATTAAGATCCGCAACGGCAATCAATTCGATCGGCCGGCCGCAGCGCTTTAATAAAATATCTTTTTGTTCCGACAATAACTTAACCACACCTCCGCCGACCGTTCCCAAACCGGCTAAAGCGACTTTAAAAGTATCTGACATAAACACCCCCCATCCGTTAATAAAAAATTCCGACCAAAACTTTATTTATATCCCGGCCGTTTCAGAATAATACGTTCTTCCCTTTCGGGCGGTATTAATTCCACTTTTTCCTGTAAAACCGGAAAATCAGACAAAAGCGTATCTTCCGTTGATGACGTTTCGGAAGTCTTTAATCCGGCAGGAGGTTTTAACAAAACAATTTCATCCTGATTCCCATCGATAACCGTTTCCGTTTTCAATTGAGAAAAAGCTTCTTCCCGAAAACTTTTCGGAGCAGATAAAACCACCTCTTCGGTATTTGATTCCGGAGATTGTCTGCTCTCTGAAATCAACGGAGAAGCAACTGTTTGAGACTGCTCTGCCCGTTCCCGACGAACCGGCAGCAAACGCTTGGGTTCGGCTTCTTTTTGCAAAGAAACCGCTGCCGGTATAACTTCAATTATTTCCACCGGTTCTTTTTTCGGAGCAATAATCTGTGCCAGAAGTTCCTCCTCCGACATTGACTGAAGCTCGTCTTTTTCCTGTTTTTTCACCTCCAGAGGGCGAATCTCTTCGGCTGCTTTACGTTTTTGAGAACTGAAAACGACGCCGGTTTCAGGCGCATTTAAACCTTTGCGCAGCGATATTTTTTCTTTTGAACCGAAACGGCCTATACGTTCATAAGTTTGTTCCGTTTTAACGGGTGTCTCATAAGCCGCTTTTTTGACCGTAACCGCTTCGGGCTTCAAATCCAACATTTCATTCACCGTCCGTCCGGGATTGTCATCCGGCATAACGGGAATCATATCCGGTTCCGGCAAAGCAAAATTTTCTTCATATCCGTAAAGATCGGGATCTGCTGCGGAAGAACACGCTCCGACACTTAAAACAAGAATCGCCGACACCACCCGCGCCGCTTTTGAAAAGAACGCCATTTTTTTACCCTAAGTCCAAACTCTTTTTCCACTAGATATTACAAGCACTCGCCCGAAAGAGCAAGCAAGACTTTAAAAGGCTTCTTTTTCAGAAAAGGAAACAAGCGCCCTGCTAAAAAAACTATTTATAAACAGTTTGTTAATAAAAAAGTCATAGACAAATTAGACAAATTGTTGACAACGACACAAAAACCTGTTATTCTGACAAGTTAAGAATGGATAAGTGTACGAAATTATAAGCAGAGGGCCGGAATGCCCCGAGAAGGTGAACAATGAAAAACAACGTAAATACAACTGACTTGCCAAAAGTGACCCTGCATGAACATATTGAAGGGACGGTTACGCCGGAAATGGCGGCCAAACTGGCTCAGCGTCATCATGTGACCTTGCCCGACAATTTTGTTATGAAAGAAGGCCAATACGATAAAAACGATTTTCCCAATGGCCGTTATGCTTATGATGAAAGCGATTTTTGGGCTTTCATCAATACTTATGACAGTGTCGCGGATATGATGCGCACGCCGCAAGATTATTATGATGTCACAAAAGACTATCTCAGTAAAAATACGGCGGAAGGCGGCATCTATGCCGAATTGATCCTTTCCCCCGCGCATATGGCGATGGAAGTCAATCCGGAAACGGGAAAAAGCGAATTGTCCGCCCCCAAATACCGCGCAATGATGGATGCAATCTCCAAAGCTGCCGCCGAAGTCAAAGATGAAACGGGTTTGGAAACGCGTTTTATTGCGACCGGCGTACGCAACATGGGCGCGGAAAATGTTAAACAAGTAGCGGAATTTATCCGTGACAACCCGCATCCGTTGGTAACGGGTTTCGGTATCGCCGGCAATGAACGCGCCGGAGAATTTGACGATTTTGCGGATGCGTTGGCAATCGCAAAAGGCGCCGGATTGAAACTGGCGCTGCATGCCGGGGAAATTCGCGGCCCGGAAAGCATTAAAGATGCCGTTCGGCTGGGAGCATCCCGAATCGGACACGGCGTTTCCGCGCCTCAGGATCCCGAAGTTATGAAAGAGCTGGCCGAAAAAAACGTGATGGTTGAGGTTTGCCCGACATCGAATCGCATTTTGGTTACGGATTTAAAAGGTGATTTGGACAATCATCCGGCACGCAAACTGTATGATGCCGGCATCCGCATTTCCCTCAATCCGGATGACGCCGGCATTTTCGGAACGCATACCGGTAAAGAACACCGGATCAGCGCCGAAAAATTCGGTTTCACCAAAGCCGAAATGCTGGACATTACTTTATGTGCGGTTGAAAACTCCTTTGCCGACGTAAAAACGCGCAAACAAATTAAAGAAAACGTCTATAAAAAAATGTCCGCGGAAGATCGAAAGGAAATGAAGGAGTTGGCTGAAAAAGCGAAAAGCCCAGTTTTAAAGCAACGTTTGGAAACGCGCGTATCCGAAAGCGAAAAAGTCGCAAAAAAACTGGAAATTCAGCAACGTCGGTCTAAGGCGATGAATGCAATGAGAGCCACAAAAATGGCTTTATTAAACAGAAAAGCCGCCGGTCGATAATTGTCACTAAACCTCTCAGCAAGCTTTCGCCTTTTCAGGCGAAAGCTTTTTTATTAAAGAAACAGCGTTCTTTACAAAAGAACGCTGTTTCTTTAATCCTTTTACGACGAAACAATTCTCACTCGCCTTCAGGCGGCGTATATTCCAATGGAGGTTCGTCTTTATGTTTTTCTTCCCAAAGCCGAATAGATTCCAGAATTGATTTTTCTACTTCCGCCTTATCTCCAATCCTTTTCCCGAATTTTTCGGCGAAAAGAGATTTATACTTCCGGCAGGGCGATATTTTTGAAAAAGCGATAAAATATTTAATATGACGCAGCACCTTCGTGCCGAAATGCAGTTTATCTTTGATTTTAAAGCGTCTGGCTTCTGCATCTGCCGCATATGGGCTGGTAATCATAAAATCCGCTTCACCGGACAACAGCGCGCGGAACGCAGCCTCTGCTCCGTCAACGACATCTAATTTCGTATCTGTGGGCAAGACACCCCGAATCAACGGTTCTATCTCTTCTTCCCGACGGATAATACCCTTCAGCCCTTTTAAACCGGAGATATCATCAACTTCAATTTTTTTTGATATTCTGGAAACAACGATAAACGGATTGCCGAAATAAGCCGGATAAATATAATCCTGTCCTGACTTTGACTCATCGGTATAATAGCCGATAAAAGCCATTTCTATTTTCCCATGTAAGAGAGCTTTTTGTATCTGTTGATAATTATCAAAAAACACATCTTGAACTTGAACAATTCGAGAATCTTCCAAAGCGTCTCTGAGAAATCCCAGAATAAAACCATTATATTTATCTTTTTTTGTTTTTTTGACTTTAAACCACTCCTGATCCATCTCCACCCAAGAAAACGGCGGATAGTTTTTAAATCCGGCCATTTTAAAATAACTGAGGGCATCTTTTCCGCCGCAATCCGATCCCGGATATAAATCTTTTTCTTTTTTTTGCTGAGCCTGTGCCTGAGCCATACAAAAAAAGAAACAAAAAAATATAATCAAACAACTCTTTAACAGTTTCATTTTTTCCTCTCGAAAACAAACGGAAAAAGCTCGCTTTTCAGCAACTCTTTTTTAATCATATTTTTAAATCATATCCGAGTAAAGACTTTTGATTTTTTGAGAATATTCATATATTATTTTTTGAGTACCTTTTTTGGAGTTTTTATAATGAATGACAATCCCTATGTGACCGCAGAAGCTTCTGCTATGCCTCAAAACGAATTGGAAGCCAGAGCGCTTGTCAGAACAGCTTCCCGCTTAAATGACATCAAAGAGCGTTGGCCGGTATCAACGACGGAATTAAACGAAGCTTTAGATTTAAACCGTAAATTATGGACTATCCTGGTTACCGGCGCAACGGAAGAACAAAATCCCCTGCCGATTGAAATCAAACAAAACATCTTTAATTTAGCTCATTTCATATTCAAGCACACGTTTTCCGTAATGGCCAAACCGTCCGCCCAATCTCTGGAAATTTTGATCAACATTAATATGAACATCGCCCGCGGATTGAACGAACAAAGTCTGCGCCGCGCTCAACAGCAACAGGAAACAGAACAAGTCTGAAGAAAAATATACCGGCAAATCGCCGGTATATTTTTAAGTTACTTCTGTAACGGCGCGGATATTCCCCTGACGATTGATCTGCACCACGCGCAGTTTATCATGCATTTCCGCGATTGTTTTTTCGCGGTCAATCGTGGGATAGCAGTGTAAAATACGATCGGTAAAGGCCTTATACGCAGCTTCGGAATTTTCGGCGTGGATCGTTGCAAAGCAGTTATCGTGGCCGGATCCCATCAATTCCCATAAAGCCCCGGCGTTTGCCGTTGAAATTTCTCCGCCGATAATCGCGTCCGGCGTAAAACGCACGACCAAGTCAATCAGTTTAGGATATGTCATCGTATTGGTTTGTTCCGTACGGGACAAAACCAAATGCACATGATTAGGATGCGGGACAATTAATTCCCGTGTATCCTCAATTGTAATCACGCGTTTATGAGAATCTAAAATCGTCAGCAAGTTGTTTAAAAAAGTCGTTTTACCGGTCGCCGTTGCCCCGGAAACCAGAATATGATCTCCGCGCTTGATTGACAAAATCAAACGCTCATACGGATCTTCCGGATTTTCGACTTCTTTCAGCTTATTCAATTTCTGCAGTCTTTCTCCTGATTTCAACCCGTAAGCGTCCAACCCGAACTTAATATCATCGGAATGAACGCGGACACACATTGCAATGCCCCCGGTTAAATCCTCGTTATCATACATCACATTTTTCCCGGCAATTCCCGTAAAACGGTGATCACCGGGTAAAGTCGCATAAACGGCAGGAGATCCTTGCTCGGGATCAAACGGCAGTTCAAACGTATTAGCAATAATATGCATAATATCCGTCAAATACGTTCTGGACAGGTTTTTATCCTGCTGACACGCCCAGGGATGAGCACGCCTTCCGCGCAGCCTCAGCCAGATTTCATCCGGACGGTTAATAGAAATTTCTTCCACATTATCCTGTTCATACCAATAAGATAAATAACGTAATGTCGATTTTAAAACCTGAAAGGAATCCGCACTCATTTTTTAATCCTTTTAAAACAGTTCCGGAATAGCTTCCGTTTCTTCCTCAGCAGTTTGCTGCTGCACCGGCGGTACCGCCGTTTGCTGCTGCGGCCGTTGTTGCTGCGGTCGTTGTTGCTGCTGCTGTTGCGGGGGCGGCGGCATCCGTTGTCCCGTATAATTATTATAGTAAATTTGCTGTTGCTGTTGCAAGTTATTCGGATCATTCGGATTCGGCTGCTGCGTACCATCATCTTCAGCAACTAATCCGCCGCCGCTCCCTTCTTCTTTTTCCGTATAATCCTTTTTGTTAGGATCAATCAACACGTCTGCGCGTCCCATACGAAGTCCTAAATCTTCTTCTTCGTCCTCTTCTGCGCTGCGCAGCCACAAATCCTTATTGGCAAAAATCGTAACACGCGTTCCCGACGGAACAAACAAACGCGTTTTGACTTTTGTGGTGTCTGCTATTAAATCATCAAAAATTTGCTGCATTGTATCTGAAAATCTGGTACGGGCGGATTCCGCGGCCTGCTGACGGCCGGACACAGCCACCTCTCCGTCTTGTCCGACAGCGGCCGAATCCTTTGAAGCCATCGCCCACAAAAAGGCCGATGTAATCGAAGACTGAACCAACGGCAGTCCGTATTTCTTGATTAATTGTCGATCCATATAAGCGCCTACGCCGGCTCGCCCGGAAGCGTCTCCGCTGACGCCGTCATCAAATGAAAAGGCGGCGCCATCCGGTCGGATCAAACGTTTCCAACTTATTTCAACTTTTGTTGCCGAACCGATATCCTCCTTAGAACTGCCCGATAACTCTCCGATAACACGACTGCCGGCAGGAATAATAATTTTTCTCCCCACCTCCGAATAAATATTACGTTCCACAATTGCAGTAATCGGAAGATCGCTTTGTTCCGTATCAATTGAACGCGTAATCACCGCCGGAATAGCTTTATCTGCCAAAATCATATGATCCATATTGACACGATATGAAGAAATGCTTTCCTTACCATATCCCAAATCATTCCAATTCCGGCTCTTTTTTTGCTTGCGAAGCAGCGCATCATCCTCCTGCTTTGCCTCTTCCATTCCCATCCCGGGACGAATCTGACGCCGAAAAGCCAGTTGCATTTCACGAAGCATTTTAATTCTGGCCGGATCATATCTTTCACTCCGATCGGCTCCGCTGCCTCCTTTTCCATAATAACGGTATCGATCCGGATCAAACGTGCCGAAAACGGAAATTTTATCCTTATCTTTATTATCCGTTCCCGCTTCACCCGACGGCGAAAATTCTCCGGATCCGCCCGAATAACCGATTACATTTCCGCTTTCATCCACGACTGTTCCGTCCGGCAAAACCCGTCCGATAACCCGACCGTTTTCATCGACAACAGTTCCGTCCGCCAATATTGTTCCGATGCGTTTGCCGTCTTTTCCGAAAGCAAATCTCTTTTGTTTAAGCTTGTCGCTAAAGGCAGTCAGTTTGCCGCCGCGCCAAGTCCCTAAAACATTTCCGCTTTCATCCACGATTTCTCCGTTGGCATTAATCCGCCCGAGAATATTACCATCCAAATCGGCAACACGACCATCCGGCATAATAATGCCGATGATATTTCCGTTTTCATCCCGCAGCGCTTCGCCTTCCATAACAGAACCGATAACGTTTCCGTTCAAATCGACAATTGTTCCGTCCGGCAATACTTTACCGATAATATTGCCGTTCGCGTCCCGAACAAAGCCGTCATCCCCGACAACACCCAGGAAGACAACTTGATGTACGTCGAATCCACCTTGGCTTACAAGCCCCTGAAGCCCGTGCTCGACGACGAAC
>JAFVEJ010000119.1 GCA_017476085.1 Alphaproteobacteria bacterium | reverse complement strand
CCGGAAAAGCTTCGGCGAACAGTTTCAAGCCGGTCGAATTAGGCACATCGGCGGACAAAGCGACAATGTCCGGATTTTGTTGTCCGGCTTTCAGCAGTTCTTCTGAAAAGATTTCCATCATTGTCGGCATGGGGCGTCCTTCATTCGCGTTAGAAACGTTTTCCAGGAAGAAGCTTTTTGTCTTTGCGCGGCTAATTCCGTCAAAGCTTTTTGACTTAATTCGCCGGTCGGGATCTCATCGTGCCAAAACGGATTATTTTCCATAAAGGAAACGCCTTTTCCGCCGATTGTGTTCAACAGGCACAGGAAAGGCTTTTCAGCTGATTTTTGCGCGTGAACGGTTTGAACGATTTCAAAGGCGGAAGCATCATGACAAACGGCGACTTCAAAGCCCATGGCGGCATAGGTTTTTTCCAAGTCGCCGGTCGGCATAATGTCTTTTGTGAAACCGGAATTTTGGATTCCGTTGCAGTCCAGGAAAATTTTCAAATTGGACAGCTGATATTTAACGGCAGCCTGCAGCGCTTCCCAAACCTGCCCTTCCTGTATTTCCCCGTCCGAAGTGATCAGGAATACGTTTCGCCGCAAAGGTTTCAGAGCGATTGCCATACCGACAGCAACGGAGACACCTTGTCCCAATGAACCGGAGGAAAGTTCAATCCCTCTGGTTAAGTCACGATGCGGGTGTCCCGGCAAACCGCCGGAACGGGCATAGTTCGACAAGTCAGAAGCGGGAAAATATCCGGCCATAGATAAAGCCGTGTAAAACAAGGCGGAAATATGCCCGTTTGAAACAACCAGCCGATCGCGTCCGTCCCAAGCCGGATTTTCCGCATCATAGCACAGTATGTTTCCGAAAAACAGAGCGGTAAATAAATCGGCCAGTCCCAGACATGAAATCGGATGGCCATAGTCGCTGTCACACATTAATTTCATGACGCTGCAGCGCATTTGCGCGGCAATTTCATTCAGGCAGGCTTTTTTTCGTTCTTGTGCAAAGTCATGATGATTTGCGTTTTTATGTTCGACGAAAGGGGACCAGTCCAAACGCGTTGTCATCTTTCTTTTCCCGTTTTGATTTTTGTTCGGATGGAAACATTCGTTTCTTTAACGATCTGTTTTGCCGTATGATAGGCCGCTTTCGCCCAGAAAGCAGCGGATTCCTGCCCGCGGCCATGCCCCAGTCCGTTTTGACGGATAAGACGTGTTTTAAAACCGGCTTTGCTTAGCGCTTCGGCGGTCTGTTCCGCAGCGTTGATATTGATTACGTTGTCTTTTGTGCCATGCAGCATCAGTATTTCCGGTCGGACGTTTTTTGTCGCCCGGTCTTCAATCGCTTTTTTATCAGGCGGAATCAGACAGCCTGAAACACAGACAATCGATTTGACGGCTTTTTGGCGGCTGATGCCCATATCCAACGCCTGCATCGCGCCTTGCGAGTAACCGAAAAGAACGGTTTGAGAGTCTTTCAGTCCGAATTTTTCCTGACAGAAATCCAAAAAAGCGTTCAGTGTTTCAGACGCTTTTTTCATGCCGTTTTCTTTTTCTGTCATTGCGGTGAATTTGTCTTTTTCCCGTTCGGATAAAGCGGCATAGGGTTTTGAAAACAAATCTTTTGAATAGTTGTTTTCAATGTCGAACCATTGATAAACGTCTTTTCCTTCCACAGACGGCAAAAAAGCGTCCGGCGCAACGGCAATAAAGTTTTTATGTCCGGTTTGCTTTTCGAGTTGCGGCGCAAGCTTTAAGATATCGTCCGCGTTGCCGCCGCAGCCGTGCAGCATAAAAATCAGGCAGTCAGGCTTTTTGCCGGGATCGCTTTGATAGTATTTCCAGTTTTTGATTTCAGGCGCTTTTATCATTTTCTTTCTCTGATTTTTCAGCCAGCTTTTCCATATGCTCCGCCGATTTCTGGCAGGGCAGGGAAGCGTCTTTGTCGTCGGGGATGAAAGGGGTTCCTTCGGGGAAAGTCATCGCTTCAGTCCTTTTTCGAAAAGCGGAATATGATTTTGTAATCATAGTATTTCAGAAAATCCGTAACCTGCGGGAAATACGCGTCCCGATCCGGCCAGCAAGTGACAAACCCCTGCGGAATACATTTCTGAATCGCAACGTCAAAACCGACTTTCCAAAACGCTTTGGCAAAGTCATTGATTGAATAATCGGGCACAGGAACGTTGGAATAGCTTTCGACTTCTTTTT